>JBHEPQ010000347.1:0-2995 GCA_046260215.1 Chromatocurvus sp. | reverse complement strand
CCCGCCGGCGCCACGCGCTGTGCACTGCGCCTAGCTGGGTACAGAGTGGCCGCAGGCTGTCGAAGAGCGCTACCTGATCTGTATTTTCCGGGGCGTCAGACATGGTTTTTTCCCTGTTATTGTTCGTTGTGCACCATACTTGCATATAAAGACTAAACTATCCTAGACTGTCTGCAAGGCACCTCGTCCATGCGAGCAGTCCAATAATAAGCATTTAAAGGCGGAAACCATGAAGCTGTCCATGCTGGTGAAGATCGTGAAATTCTACGGTCGCTTCGCCCCCAATTTCACAGCGATCGGCTATTACGCCCGGCGGCCCTTCTGGGGCAGCCTGGACGCAGATTTCACCGGTCAGACCTGGCTGGTGACGGGTGCCTCTGGCGGTATCGGCAGAGCGATCGTTCTCGAGGCGTCGCGGCGTGGGGCGCGCGTGATTGCTGTGGCGCGCAATCTGGACAAGCTCGACCAGCTGGTGGCCGATGCTGCAGGTGGCGGTGTCGTGGTGCCAATGGCGGCGGACCTGAGTCTGATGGCCCAGACCGCGGCGCTTGCGGAGCGCCTTCGGAATGAAAACCAAAAGATCGACGTGCTGGTAAACAACGTCGGCGCCCTGATACACAAGCATCAGCTCACCGCCGAGGGCAAGGAAAGTTCTTACGCGCTGAATATCCTCAACCATTACCTGCTTACAGAACGCCTGCTTGCGGGCGAGCTGATCAACGCCGGCGGTACCGTGATCAATATGTCGTCCGGCGGCATGTACAACGCACCCCTGATGGTCGATCGCATGAATGTCATCGAGCCTGCGCAGTATTCGGGTGTATTTGCCTACGCGGTGCACAAGCGCGGACAGGCCGAGCTGACGCGCTACTGGCAGGAAAAATATGGCGAGCAGCACGAGCTGCGTTTTTATGTCATGCACCCGGGCTGGACCGATACCGAGGGCGTGCAGACGGCCATGCCCAATTTTCGCAAGATACTCAGGCTCATTCTGCGCGATGGCTACCAGGGTGGAGATACCGCGATATGGCTGGCGGCAAAGCGGCCGCAGGCGGACCCCGCCGGCTTCTGGTTTGACCGCAAGCCGCGCAGCGCCCATGCCTATGCTGCAACCCGCAAGACGCGCTACGCGCCCGAGGACCTTGCGGCCTTCCTCGACGACGAAATCGCCAGCGTGAGCTGACCCAACAATGGAGACTTGTCATGCACAATAAATCACACAACAAAGTGGCGGCGACGCTTGTCGGGGCGTTTCTGCTGGCGCTGGTCCAGCTGTCGCCAGCGCAGGCGGAAGACGCCGAGAGCGAGGTCCGGGCGGTGATCGCCGGCCTTCAGACTTCCTGGAATGCCGCGGATATGGACGGCTATCTGGCTGCCTACAACAGGGACGACAGCATGAGCCTGACCTACGGCAATACTGTGGTACAGGGCTGGGACGCACTGAACGCGCTGTTTCGTAAAAGCTATCCCGACGAGGAGCGCATGGGCAAGTTCTCCATCGACAGCATTGCGGTGACCCTGCTGGGCGATGATGCCGCAGTTGCCTACGGCAACTTCACCCATGTTTTTCCCGAAGAAACCATACACGGCGGTTACAGTCATGTACTGGCGCGCCTTGAGGATGGACGCTGGATCATCCAGCACGAGCGCACCTCCCGTGGTGACGTCATCGCCGCGGACTGACGGCGCCGGTAGCGTCTGTCAGCAGGCGGTCCGTCGCATCGGAAGGCGGGGGTCAGCCCTCGTGATCACGGGTGATGCCTCGCATCGTCTGGCCGAAGGCGGCCATGGCGTTATCGAAACCCTGTTCCGCCGGCATACCGGCGAGGCGCTGCAGCGCTTCTGCCACTGATGCGTACGCGGTGTCGCCAGGCGATGCAAAGCTGACAAAGTCGGTCTCCTCCACGCGTGCCTCGCGGATGCGGCCACCGCCGGTGACATAGACCTTGCCGGTTGCGGTGAACGCTTCGCTCGCCAGCACCGTCGCCACGGGACCGATCCACGCCGGATCCAGCGCGCGGCGTACTGCCTCATCGCGCATCGCCGCCTCGGTCATCTGACTTGCCGCAAAGGGCGCCAGCGCGTTCGCGGTGATGTTGTAGCGGGCGCCCTCGGCAGCGGCGCAACGCATGTAGGCATACAGGGCACCCTTGGTGCTGGCGTATGCAGCCAGGCCGTCGCCGCCGTACAGCCCCCCATTGGAAATTACGTAGATCAGCCTGCCACTGCCGCTTTCGCGCAGGGCCGGCAGGGCGGCACGGGTCAGCGCCGCAGGTGCAAAATAATTGATGTCGAAAGTCTCGCGCAGCAGGGAGTCGCGCATGCCGGCAATACGCTTTTCCGGGGCGATGGCCGCATTGTTGACCACGATATCCAGCCTGCCGAAGGCCGCCAGCGCCTGTTCGACCATGCGCTCGCAGGCGCCGGTCGCCTCAATGCTGTCGGTGTTGATCGCTGCGCTGCCCCCTGCGGCGGTAATTTCGCTACACACCGTCTGGGCGGAGCCCCCGCTCTCACCCGCATGACTGCGGTTGTTGACCAGCACACTGGCGCCCTGAGCCGCCAGACTGTGAGCGATGGCGCGCCCGATGCCTTTGCCGGCGCCGGTCACGATTGCGACGCGGCCGCGCAATACCCTGTCCATGGAAAACTCCTCTGCGCAGTCTCGTGCGATATCTCAGGATTTCGGCGGCAGTGGAAAAAAGCCGCTAGTGCGCCGCGCATAGTCGGCAAACTCCGGCCGCTTCTTGGACATTCGCCGCTCCAGCAGGCCTTTGCCCAGCGGCCCCATGAGGACCCAGAGCATCATCGCCGGGCTGATGACCGTGATGATCGCCGCGGGGTTCTCCATGGCGATGGCAAACAGGCCGACCCAGACGCAGGCCTCGCCGAAGTAATTCGGGTGGCGGGTATAACGCCACAGGCCCTTGTCCATGACGCGCCCGGCGTTGTCCGGGTTGGCGCGAAAGCGGCTCAGCTGCCAGTCGCCGACGGT
>JBHEPQ010000138.1:0-10480 GCA_046260215.1 Chromatocurvus sp. | reverse complement strand
GGCTCAGGAAAGGCAGCAGGCCTTCGATGACGAATACCAGTGCCACGGCAATGGGAAATACCTGCCAGAAATCCATGCACTACACCACCAACACGCCATAAAAAACCGCGAGACCGGGTACCTGCGTCGAGGCCCACTCTCGCGGTGTGCATATGCTATCACAGAGCCGGGGGCTGACGCCCCTGGCGAGAAACGCTATTCGGCTGCGGCGCCGCCGCCGGAATCCTTCAAGTAGCGAAAAAATTCGCTGTCGGGCTTGACCAGAATCATATCGCCGGAACTCTGGAACGAATCCTGGTAGGCCCGCAGGCTCCGGGTAAAGGCATAGAATTCAGGATCCTGACCAAACGCATCGGCGTACAGACGGGTCGCCTCCGCGTCGCCCTCACCGCGGATCTCCTGGGAGTCACGATAGGCATTGGCCTCGATTACCGTGACCTCCCGATCCGCCGCGGCGCGGATACCTTCTGCCAGCTCCTGGCCCTGGGCCCGAAGCTCACGCGCCTCTTTTTCACGCTCGGCATTCATGCGCTGATATACCGATTCGGACACTTCCTGGGGCAGGTCGATCTGCTTGACCCGGACGTCGATCATCTCGACACCCAGCTCGGAGCGCGCCACGACATCCAGCTCGCGGTTGATCGCATCCATGAGCTGATCACGCTCCCCGGACACCACTTCCTGGATATTGCGCGACGCCACCTGGTTGCGCAGCCCGTCGTTGATACGCTGGGCAAGCAGCGCCGAGGCGCGTGCCTGCTCACCGTTGGTGGCCGTGTAGAACTTCTCCGTATCGACAACGCGGTACTTGGCATAGGAGTCTACAATCAGGGCCTTCTGCTCCTGCGTGAAAAAGCGCTCAGGATTGGAGTCAACCGTCACCACGCGCCCTTCGAACTTACGCACGTTATTGACGAAGGGCATCTTGAGGTGCAGCCCCGGCTTCAAATCCGCAGTCACCACCTCACCAAAGCGAAGCAGCACACCGCGCTCGGTTTCCTTGATGACGAACAGCGCGTTGCTCAAGAGGAACAGCGCCAGCACGGCGAGTAATGAGACTGTCATACTGCGTCCGGACATATTAACGTACTCCTCCGCGGCGATTCTGTTCAGTGGCGGCATCGCGCCGCAGCTGCTGTGTGACGGCGTCCGTCAACTCTCGAATGCGCGACGCATCAATCGGCGTGTTGCGTCCCTGATTACCCGACGCCGTCGAGCGTTCGGCGAGCTTGTCGAGCGGCAGATACATGATGTTATTGCCACCCTCGACGTCGACCATGACCTTGTTGGTCTTGCTCATGACGTTCTGCACGGCATCGATGTACAGACGCTCACGAGTGACGCCGGGCGCCTCGGTATACTGCACAAGAAGCTGGTTAAAGCGGCTGGCCTCACCCGTTGCACTCGCCACCACCTGCTCCCGGTAGGCACTCGCCTCCTCGATCTGACGCTGCGCGCGCCCCCTGGCCTCTGGCACAATGCCGTTGGCATAGGACTGTGCCTCACTCTTGACCCTCTCTTCATCCTCCCGGGCCTTGATCACGTCGTCGAAGGCACCCTGCACCTGCGTCGGCGGTTTGGATTCGTCGACGTTCACCGTGCTTATCCGGATGCCCGTGCCGTATGAAGACAGGTAACGCTGGAGTCGGTCCTGCATATCCGTCGCGATCCGCGCACGACCCTCGGTCAGGATCAGGTCCATCGTCATGTCGCCGACAACGTGCCGCAGCGCACTTTTTGACGCGTGCTCCAGAGACGTTTCCGGTGACCGCACGTCAAGCACAAAGCTTTCGACGTCGTCGATCACGTATTGAACGGAGGCCTGTACTTCGACGATATTCTCATCCTGCGTCAGCATCATTTCGCGAAAATTCTTGGCGCGCACCTTGGTCGTGTTGACATTAATCACCTCGTCGATCAGCGGCGCGTGCCACTGCAGACCCGGCTGCGCAACCTTGCTGAATTCGCCAAAGCGCAGGACGACCGCTCGCTCCTGCTGGTTGACCTGATAAAAACCCAGAAGTCCCCAAACCACGATGACGCCGGCGGCCACCAGGCCCAGTACTGTGGAGCTGATCTTGCCGCCGCCACCCGAGCCCCCTCGGCCGCCACCACGCCCACCAAACAGCCCGCCGAGGCGCTGCTGAAGCTTCTTAAGCGCTTCGTCGAGGTCTGGCGGACCCTGGTCACCGCCGCCCCAGGGGTCTTTTGGCTTGTTGTTGCCGCCACCCGGTTCATTCCAGGCCATACAATTCTCCCGATGTGTAAAACACTGATGCGTTGAGACCAGTAGTTTAGCAAAGTTGGACGGTGACGTATGAGCGCGATCCCGTCAACGCTACCCGGCACCCTGATTTTGTCAGTGACGCTGCTCCGACGCCAGCAGGCGCTCCCAGTCTACCCGGGGTAATCGCACGTGCAGATGGGCCACGCCGTCGTCGCTGAATTTCTCGGAGGCGACCGCGCCAAGCTGGTAGAGCGCGGCCCGAAGACGCGCCTGCTCCGGAGCCAGCTGAAGATTTTCATCGATCATATCCGCAGACACCCGCTCCGCAACCGCCTGTAGCAGCAGATCGAGGCCATGGCCCGTCGCCGCGCTGAGCCAGACCCGAATGGGCCTGCCCGCCTCGTCGCGGTCCAGCCGGGGCGTCATTTCCAGGCAGTCAATCTTGTTGTAGACCTCGATCTGCGGCACCGCATCGGCGCCGATCTCGTCCAGGACCTCCTGCACATGAAAGCGGTGCTCATCGCGTTCGTTACTGGCCGAGTCCACCACATTGAGCAGCAGATCGGCACTGCGTGTTTCTTCCAGCGTCGCCTTGAATGCCTCGACCAGACGGTGCGGAAGGTGTGATATAAACCCCACGGTGTCGGCCAGTATTACCGGCCCCGCGTGTTCAAGCTCCAGCCGCCGCAGGGTGGGATCGAGTGTGGCAAACAGCTTATCCGCCGTATATACGCCCGACGCCGTCAGGCGATTGAACAGTGTTGACTTTCCGACGTTGGTGTAACCCACCAGTGCCACCGTGGGAACCTCGGCACGGCGCTGGGAGCGGCGACCCTGTTCGCGCTGCCGACGCACCTTGTCGAGTCGCCCGAGGATGGACTTGATGCGCACGCGCAGAAGTCGACGGTCCGTCTCGAGCTGGGTCTCCCCGGGCCCGCGAAGGCCGATACCGCCTTTCTGACGTTCAAGGTGAGTCCAGCCACGGACCAACCGAGTACTCATATGATCGAGCTGCGCCAGCTCCACCTGCAGCTTGCCCTCGTGCGTCCGGGCGCGCTGGGCAAAAATATCCAGAATCAATCCGGTGCGGTCGAGCACGCGACACTTGAACTCGCGTTCGAGGTTGCGCTCCTGACTGGGACTCAGCGTGTGATTGAAGATCACAATCCGGGCGCACTGTTCATCCACCACCCGCGCGATTTCCGCTACCTTTCCCGACCCGACAAAGGTGCGGGAATCAGGCGACTGCCTCGATGCCATGATATACGACACGGGATCGCCCCCCGCGGAGAGAACCAGTTCCTCGAATTCCCTGGGATCCTCCGTTTCATCGCTGCGACCGAAATCGATGTGAACGATCACGGCGACTTCCCCCGATTCGGGGCGCTCAAAGAACAAAGCTAACCCTCCCTGGAACAGGCACCGCCGGCGACGGGTACCCGCCCTCGACGGGGCGCGATTTAACTATCGTCATCGTCCTCGGGGGGATTCTGCATGGGCATACGCACAACGCGGCCCGGGACGACTGTCGAGA
This sequence comes from Chromatocurvus sp., assembly GCA_046260215.1. Classification (GTDB taxonomy): domain Bacteria; phylum Pseudomonadota; class Gammaproteobacteria; order Pseudomonadales; family Halieaceae; genus Chromatocurvus. Next base: position 6,719 of record JBHEPQ010000138.1, on the reverse strand, counting down.
TGGCGTGCTTGTAAACCATCTGGCTGACCGTATTTTTCAACAGCACAACAAACTGGTCGAAGGACTCGATCTGGCCCTGAAGCTTGATGCCGTTGACCAGGTAGATGGATACCGGAACGCGCTCTTTACGCAGAATATTCAGGTAAGGGTCTTGTAGCGTATGCCCTTTTGACATGGCTTATCTCCTTGTGGACCCAATACGGGCCAGAAAAACGGTGAGCGACTGTCGCTCGAGCAGAATACTACATGGGGTTATACGCAAGATAGTTCAAGAGCAGATCGGATGCGGTCGGGTTTTGTCGCCGCTTTGCAACCTCAGGAAAAGTGTGACTTTGTGGATTGCCATCGATATCTGTGTGTATCCAGTGAAGTTCGGGCCATTTTCGCAGCCACGTGAGCTGCCGCTTGGCGAGCTGACGTGTCGCGGCGATCGCGCGCTCGCGCGCTGTCGCCAGATCGCAGTCTCCGTCGAGGTATTGCCAGATTTGCCGGTAACCCACACTGCGCATCGACGGCAGGTGCACGGCCAGATCGCCGCGCTCGCGCAGCTTCACGACCTCCGCAACCAGACCCGCATCGAGCATTGCATCAAAACGCAGCGCGACTCTCGCGTGGAGCCACTCGCGCCGTGACGGGCAGATGGCTACCTGCACAACCCGGTAGCCTGCCGCCAGCGGCGCCGGCACCGGCGCGGCGTGCCAGTCGCTTATCGGCACACCGGAGCTGCGGTACACCTCCAGGGCCCGGGCGAGACGCTGCGAATGCTGCGGATGGATGCGCCCCGCTGCAGCCGGATCGACCTGCGCCAGCTCCTGATGCAGCGCGGGCCACCCGCGCTGTGCCGCCTCGGACTCTATGGCGGTGCGCACCCCGGAGTTTGCCGGCGGCATCGACGACAGACCGCGCAGGAAACCGCGAAAGTACAGCATGCTGCCACCCACCAGAATCGGAACCTGCCCGCGGCCGTGAATTCCCTCGAGCACGGGCGTCAGATCGTCCAGAAAACGCGCCGCCGAATAGGGCTCCGCCGGGCTGCGGATGTCCATCAGATGGTGGGGCGACTGCGGTTTCGCCGCACCGATATCGAGGCCGCGGTAGACCAGAGTGGCGTCGACACTGACCAGTTCGCCCGGCAGTCCGCGCGCCACGGATTCCGCCAGCGCGGTCTTGCCGGCGGCGGTAGGACCCATGACACACAGCAGCAGAGGCCGCCCATCAGCCATCCTTCAGCGTCCGCGCAGGAACAGCCGGTCGAGCTCTGCCAGTGACAGACGCGTCCATGTCGGGCGCCCGTGATTGCACTGGCCGGAACGCTCGGTGGCCTCCATGTCCCGCAGCAGCGCGTTCATCTCCGGTGCAGTGAGGCGCCGGTTGGCGCGCACCGAGCCGTGGCAGGCCATGGTGGAAAGAATAGCGTCCTCGTGGGCGATAACCCGGCTGGACGTGCCGTGCTCGGTCAGATCCGACAGCACATCGCGCAGGAGTTGCTCGATATCAGCGTCACGCAGGCTGATCGGCACCTCGCGGATCACCAGCGCCTCGCTGCCGACGCGCTCGACGCGCAGCCCGAAGCGCGCAAAAAAGTCCTGCGAGGCGGCCGCGAGATCAGCTTCACGCTGACTGACAGCGATGCTCTGCGGCACCAGCAGGGGCTGACTGCGGATGCCGTCGGCGTCCCGGGCCGTCTTCAGCCGCTCGTAAGTAATGCGCTCATGGGCCGCGTGCATGTCCACCAACACCAGCCCTTCCGTGTTTTCCGCCAGGATATACACACCCTTGAGCTGCGCGAGAGCGTACCCCAGGGGAGGAATCTCGCCCTCTTCCTCATCCGGCAGGGCCGGTTCCGCCACCCACCCTGACCCTGACGATGACCCTGACGATGACGATGGAGAGCCGTACAGCCTCGCCAGACTGTGACGCTGAGCATCGCCCTGCCCCGGCATCGCCCGCGACAGGCCCAGACTGTCCTGGGTTACGGGCGAGGCGGCGGGAGCGGGAGAAGACCCCGCTTCCATCTGCAGCCCAGCGCCCGCAACCGGGGCCGCCGAGGGCCCCGGACGGACCTCGGATAGCGCATTGTGCAGCGTGCTGAACAGAAAGTTGTGGACATCCCGCCCCTGACGAAACCGGACCTCGTGCTTGGTTGGATGTACATTTACATCGACCTGCGCCGGATCCAATTCCAGATACAGCACAAACGCGGGATGCCGACCGTGGTACAGCACGTCTCTGTAGGCCTGCCGCACCGCGTGGGAGACCAGGCGATCGCGGATAATGCGGCCGTTCACGTAAAAGTACTGCAGATCGGCCTGGCTGCGCGAGAAGGTCGGCAGGCCCACCCAGCCCCACAGGCGCAGACCGGGCACCTCGCGCTCGATCGCCACCGCCTGCTCCATGAACGCGGGGCCACAGACGCCGGCAACCCGGCGGGCCTGCTCGGCAGCCGTCCCGGCGCTTCGCAGGCTGTGCACGGTGCGACCGTTATGGCGCAGCTGGAAGCCGACATCAAAACGCGACAGGGAAAGCCGCTTGACCACCTCTTCCAGGTGCCCGAACTCGGTCTTGTCAGTGCGCAGAAACTTGCGCCGCGCCGGTGTATTGAAGAACAGATCGCGGACTTCAATCGTGGTTCCCCGGGGGTGAGCCGCCGGCTTGACGGTGACCGCCATGTCGCGGCCCTCGGTAAACGCGCAGACCCCGGCGCCCTCGGACGCGGCATTGCTGGTCAGCGTCAATCGGGATACCGAGCCGATACTGGCGAGCGCCTCACCGCGGAAGCCCAGTGTGGCGACTGCTTCGAGGTCCTCCAGGGCAGCAATTTTGCTGGTGGCATGACGGGCCAGCGCCAGCGGCAGGTCTTCGGCCGTCATGCCGGAGCCGTTGTCGCGCACCCTGACCAGTCGCGAACCCGCGCCCTCGATGTCGATCTCGATGCGGTCGGACCCCGCATCAAGACTGTTTTCCAACAGCTCTTTCGCCACCGACGCCGGCCGCTCGACCACCTCGCCGGCGGCTATCTGATTGGCGAGTCGGGATGACAACGGCTTGATTACCGACATGCAGAAAACCTTTTTGGACAGACCATCAGAGTGCGGGGATCTTCAGCGTCTGGCCGACCAGAATGCGGTTGTCCGCCAGCTGATTGAAAGCTTTCAGATCGCTCACGCTCACATTGAAGCGCGCGGCGATGCCCGACAGCGTATCGCCGCTGGCGATCCTGTATTCGCGCCCGCCGCGACGTTTTTCATGGGCCAGCAGCGTGCCCGGCGGCGGATGGCTGAGAAACCAGCTGCGGATGCCCCGATGGATCGCCCTCGCCATGCGCCGGCGGTAGGCCGGGTCTGCCAGCTTCCGGGCTTCGCCCGGGGTGGAGATAAACCCGGTCTCCAGCAGAATGGATGGAATATCCGGCGACTTCAGAACGGCAAATCCCGCCTGCTCGACCTGACGTTTGTGCAGCCGCGCCACACCGCCCATTTCGCCCAGCACGCTGCCACCCATATTCAGGCTGGCATCCAGCGTGGACGTCATGGACAGATCGGCGAGCACACCCGCCAGCATCTCATCTTTGTCGCCGAGTCGTACCCCGCCCACAAGGTCGGTCGCATTTTCGCGCTGCGCGAGGTAACTCGCCGTCGTGCTGGTGGCGCCCCGGGTCGACAGCGCGTAGACCGAGGCGCCGTTCGCCTGCTTGCGATTGAATGCATCGGCGTGGATTGAGACAAACAGGTCTGATTGCCGCTCGCGGGCGAGGTCCCGACGCCCCTTGAGGCTGACATAGTAGTCACCACTGCGGATGAGGGTCGGGGCAAAGCCCCGGTCGCGCTCGAACAGCGATGCCAGCTCTTTCGCGATTGCCAGCACAACATCCTTTTCCCTCAGGCCGCCCGGACCGAGGGCACCGGGGTCTTCCCCACCATGGCCGGCATCGATGGCGATGATGATGTCGCGACGTTCATCATCGCTGACCGACTGTGCGGCAGGCGGACCGTCACGCTGATCCGGCAGTGCGTCATGCATGTCCAGCACAAGGCGATCCCCGGCCTGAGCATTGGCCTCGATGGCAAAGCTTCGCGGTGTGACCGATGCGCGCAGATCAAAGACCAGGCGCAGATCACTGCCTTCGCGCACGCCGGAGCGGATCCGGGCTATCGGCGTGTCGTCCAGATCAAGGTCTGCAGTCGAGGCACGCAGCGCTGCATTACTGACATCCAGAACAATGCGATCCGGATTCTGCAATGCGAGCACCCGGTGCTCCGCGGGCGCGCTCATGTCGAGAACAATCCGGGTATGATCCGGCGCACGCCAAAGACGGACATCGTGCACAGTCGCCGCCATCAGGGGTGCAGCCATCAAGGACGCAGCCAGAAGGCACAGCAGCAACGGCGCCGCCCCCGGCAAGGTGCCATGGCATCGACAAAGGCCTGTCACGCTGTGCATACCACTACGTCGCTGCTCCAGGAGGAACGCTATCAAGCCGCGCAAGCGCCTGTTCCGCGCGCCGGCTGACTGCCGTCAGGCAGACCTCACGGCCAGTTTCCCGAATCCCGATAGTAATGATTAAGTCTGCGGGGGGCAAAACACCCGCTCCGCGCTCGGGCCATTCCACCAGGCACAGGTGCTCGCTGTCGAGATAGTCGCGCAGGCCGATGCCGTCGAGCTCGTCCGGGGCCGCAAGACGGTAAAGATCGAAATGATAGACCGGGGGACGGGTTTCCTCGTAGGGCTCCACAAGCGTGTAGGTCGGGCTCTTGACCGCACCGGCATGCCCCATCCCCTGAATCAGGCCGCGGCACAGCGTGGTCTTGCCGGCACCGAGATCACCCTCGAGAAACACCAGCATCCCGGGCGTGAGAATATCGGCGAGCTGCGACCCGAGCATCACGGTGGCCGCCTCGTCGTGCAGACTCAACATCCGTCGCGTGGTCGTCATCCCAGCAGGCGGCGCAGCGGCATCAGCAGATCCGAGGCCAGCATTCCGCGCTGGCCGTCCTCCGCCGCCGCATCTGCCGCCGCTCCGTGAACACAGACCCCGAGACGCGCCGCCGCGGTCGCCGACAGCCCCTGCGCCATGAGCGCACCTGTCACGCCACTGAGAACATCGCCCATCCCACCGCTGGCCATGCCCGGATTGCCATAGCAGCAGACGCTGCTGTCATCGCCGGGGCCCGCCACCAGACTGCCATTGCCCTTGAGGACAACCGTCGCATGGTAGCGTCCGCACAATGCCTGTGCCGCGGCAAAACGATCCGATTGCACGGCTTCGCTATCCCTGCCGAGCAGCCGGGCGGCCTCCCCGGGGTGTGGCGTCAGCATGCTGCCCCGTGGCAGGCGTGAGGCCAGCGCGGTATCCGCAGCCATAAGATTCAGCGCATCGGCATCCAGCACCAGCGGCTTGCCGCTCTGCAGCGCCTTCAACAGCAGCTGCTGGGCCCAGGGCCCGGTGCCCAGACCGGGACCTGCCACGACCACCGACGCGGCCTCGAGCAGCGGGGCCAGCTGGTGCACCGAATCCACACCGGCGGCCATGACCTCGGGCGTTCGTGCCAGCATGGCGGAGAGGTGCGCCGGCCGGGTCGCCGCGCGCACCAGCCCGGCCCCGCTACGCAGGGCCGCCTCGGCCGCCAGCATCACGGCGCCGCCCATGCCGTGGTCACCTCCGATCACCAATACCTGTCCGTAGTGGCCCTTGTGGGACGCCGCAGGTCTGGGCGCCAGCTGTACAAGCTCTGCGCCAAGGTCCAGCCGCTGCCAGCATTCGCCGTGTGGCACATGCGCGAAAACACCCGCCGGCACTCCAAGATCATCAAACGCGACGTCACCGGCGCAGTCCGGGCCCTCAAGCGTGTAAAGACCGCGCTTGCGGGCGATAAAAGTCACCGTGGCGTCGGCTATGACCGCTGAGCCGAGGCGCCGCCCGGTATCCGCGCACAGACCCGACGGGATGTCCACGGCCAGAACCGGCAGCCCACTCGCGTTGATCTCGCCGATCGCCTTCGCCGCATCGCCGCGAACCTCACCGCCAATACCGGTGCCAAGCATCGCATCCACGATCACGCCCTCGGCATCACGCAGGCAGCCGACGCGCCAGGGCTGTGTTGCAACACCGTTGTCCAGTGCCATCTGCCGCGCCCGCAGCGCATCACCCCGGATGCTCTCGGAATTGCCCAGCTGATAGACTGTCACCTCGGCGCCGCGACGCTGCACGCGCTCGGCGAGCAGCCAGCCGTCACCGCCATTATTACCGGTGCCGGCAAACACGTGGACATGGCCGGCCTGTGACCAGCGCCGCGACAGATAACGCTGCAGCGCCGCTGCCGCCCGGGACATCAGAACATGCCCGGGGATGCCGGACTTATCGATGGCGGCTGCGTCCAGGGTGCGTGTCTGAGCCGCGGTGTATAGCAGGTCCGTTGGCATAATTTTCCTCGTACATACTGATTGCCGTCGTCACAAGTCGCAACAGTCGCAACAACAGGGCAAGGGGCATCAATGGTCGATTATACGCAACTCGACGATAGCTTTGGGATGGGGCAGTGACGCAGACAATCGATTCGACGCAGGCTGCGGATATTGCGGAGCGCATCCGCAGCTGGGCCAGGCAGCTGGGCTTCCAGCAGGTGGGCATCAGCGATATCGATCTGTCGGAGCACGAGGCCTATCTGCACAAGTGGCTGCAGGCGGGCTATCACGGCGACATGCATTGGATGGCAAGCCAC
>JBHEPQ010000135.1:0-5098 GCA_046260215.1 Chromatocurvus sp. | reverse complement strand
GCACTATGGAACAGGGTATCGTGCATGTCATCGGGCCCGAGACTGCGTTTACACAACCCGGCATTACTCTGGTATGCGGAGACAGCCATACCTGCACACACGGTGCCTTCGGTGCCCTCGCCTTCGGTATCGGATCGAGTGAATGTGAGGCCGTGCTGGCCACGCAGTGCCTGCGCCAGACGCGCGCACGCAACATGCGCATCTGGATCGATGGCGAGCTTAGCGCTGGCGTTACCAGCAAGGATCTGATCCTCGCGCTGATCGCCCGTATCGGAACCTCCGGCGCGGCCGGCTGTGCACTGGAATTCGCTGGTACCGCAGTCGAGTCGATGTCGATGGAGGCCCGCATGACGCTGTGCAACATGGCCATTGAGGCCGGAGCACGCGTGGGCATGATCGCGCCGGACGAGACAACCATCGATTACCTCAAGGGGCGGCGCTATGCGCCGGAAGGCGTCGACTGGCAGGCCGCCGTCGACCACTGGCGGTCCCTGCGAACGGATGCGGATGCTGTCTTCGATCGTGAAGAGCGCATTGATGCGGCCTGCGTTGAGCCCCAGGTATCCTGGGGTACCAGCCCCGAGCAGACATCAGGCATCGGCAGCCGTGTTCCGGATCCCGCCGAGGACAGCGACGAGGAACGCGCCAATGCCCTGCACAGCGCACTGACGTACATGGACCTGCGCCCCGGAATGCCCTTGCAGTCAATCGTCGTTGATCACGTGTTCATCGGATCCTGTACCAATGGCAGGATAGATGATCTGCGATCCGCGGCGACCATCGTTCACGGTCGCCGCGTTGCGCCCGGTGTGCGTGCCCTTGTCGTGCCGGGATCGGGGTCCGTGAAGGCGCAGGCAGAAGCCGAGGGTCTTGACCGGGTTTTCATTGACGCCGGTTTCGAATGGCGCAGCGCAGGCTGTTCGATGTGCGTTGCGATGAACAGCGATAGACTCAAACCCGGCGAGCGCTGTGCATCAACCAGTAACCGCAATTTCCAGGGCCGCCAGGGACAGGGTGGAAGAACCCATCTGATGAGCCCCGCGATGGCGGCGGCAGCGGCCCTCACCGGCCATCTGGTCGACGTTCGCGATCTGGCCAGACACATCCCGGAGCACACCGATGGCCATTGAACCCTTTACTCAACTGACTTCAAGGGCGCACGTGATCGACGCGCCAAATATCGATACCGATATTATTTTCCCGGCCAGATTCCTGCTGATTATCGAGCGCGAGGGCATGGGCCAATATGCATTTCACGACTGGCGCACCGGTGCTGACGGCAGCGAGAATCTCGCCTTTCCAGCCCCGGAACTGCTGCACGGCGACCGCAGAATTCTTGTGGCTGGCCCGAACTTCGGCTGCGGGTCCAGCCGCGAGCAAGCTGTCTGGGCGCTGGCTGACCTTGGGCTGCGCTGTATCATTGCGCCAGGCTTCGGCGAAATATTTTACAACAACTGCTTCAAGAGCGGGCTGCTGCCCATTGCGCTGCCTGACCTGCAGCTGTGGTCGCGCCTGCGTGAGGCGGCTCTCGTCGATCAGCCACTGACTGTCGATCTCGAGACATGTCAGGTCACTGCCGGCGCCGGGCCACCGGTTGAATTTACATTGTCCCACCACCGCCGCAACGCGCTGCTGAATGGCCTCGATGATATCGACATGGTGCTCGAGCAGGATGGCGATGAAATACGCGCCTTCGAGGCAAAGCGCCGCGCGGCGCGGCCCTGGTTGTTCACACCCCTGGGCTGACGGCTTCAAGCCTGACGACAATCACTGTGGAGTAGAGGGGCATGTCTGGCTGAATCGCATACCCGGTGAATCCACCCTCACTCATTACGCTTATGGAGTTCTGCGCATCGCCGTGGACGGCGCAGGACAGCATAGATCGCGGACAGGCGCTGATGGTACCGTTCCAGGTCGCACACCTGAATGCAATGCAGGGTTTTCGGGGCTCTGTCAACCAACTAGAAGACATGATGCGCACCGTGGGACGCGAAGCAAGACCCGATTATCCCTGGGACGATGCGTTGATCAGCAGCATTCACGCCAGTCTCACCGGGCATACCGCCATCGAGGACATAAGCGAACGCCAGAGTGTCCGTGAACGCAACCTGCTGCGGCTGCGACGCGGCTGGCGCATCTGCCGGACACCGAAGGAACAGTGGCGTCCCAGCACACTTGCGCCTGCAGCACCCCCGTCCGGGCTACGCCACATCGAACAAAACACGCCCCAGCTACCGTCATTGACACTGTGCTGGCAAAGGAATGCCTCCTGGTCAGCGAGGGCGCGAAAGTGTGAGCGGTTCGCTCGATCTGAACTCCCGTGGCCCATTGACGAAAACTCGCCACCCAGTTGAAGTTGACGCGATAGCCGACTGAGATGATGGCGTCGAAGTTACAGTGCTTGAGCTGTTATGGTTTGGCGCGCCGCATCCCCTCCTGACGAACTATCGAAAAATTCTAGTAGTCGCCGCCTTCTGTTTGACATACAACCATATATAAAATATGATTACCCATATGAAAACGACTCTGAATATTGATGACAACGTCATGCAGCGCCTACGCGAAGAATCAGCACGAAGGGGGCGCACTATGTCTGAGTTGGTTGAGGCCGGGCTGCGGCGGTTGCTGGATGAGCGCGCTGAAGATGGTGATGCAGTCCGTGAACCGTTGCCGCAATGGCGAAGCGGGGGCGCGTTTGTCGACGTGGGTGATCGTCACGCGTTGCACGAACGGATGGAAAGGGACTGAGAAAGCGGCGTGTTCGTCATCGACACGAACGTCCTTCTGTACTCGGCTGACGCCGACAGCGAATTTCACCCGACATGCAGGGCAATGATTGAAGAGTCACGCAGCCAGGAAGCGCCCTGGTTTCTTACCTGGGGAATTTGTTACGAGTTCCTGCGCGTGAGCACGCACCCGAGAGTCTATCGCAACCCGTGGACCAGCCAGGCGGCCTGGCAATTCATGGAACAGCTACTCGCCTGCCCCAGCCTCAGTATGTTAACGGCGACGCACCGGCATGAGGCAGTGCTTGGCCAATGTCTGGCTGAATTGCCAGAGGCCCGGGGTAACCTTATGCATGATCTGCATATCGCCGTGCTGATGCGGGAGCACGGCATCTCCCGGATTGTGACGCGCGATACCGATTTCCATCGGTTCGATTTTCTGCAGGTAATCGATCCATTGCGCGCGATATGATGGCGACTGTGGAAACAGAAAAAAGACCTCAGAACTTGAACCGCTACCGATATATGCGCCGGCTTTGTTACGCGGCTATTTATCGAAGCCCTCGGGTCTCCTTCTGTTGTGCGGTGGATTTCCCGTTGCTGCAAAGGGCGGTGACGCCGCCCGCCGCGGGCTGCTTGATCCAGCAACATAGAATGTTGGCCTTGAACTCCAGGCTGCGTAACTCTTCGCGATATAAAGGACGTTAGGTTATTCTGAAACCGGCGTAGACTTTTTAATATTCTGAGGGAGTAAAAATGGTCACAGCAATGGTTCTTATGACGGTCGCCCGGGGCAAGGTGCAGGAAATAGGCAGTGCTCTCGCCGACAGAGATGGCGTGACCGAGGTGTTCTCCATTGCCGGTCGATACGATCTGGTGGTCCTGATTCGCGTGAAGAGCAACGAGGAGCTCGCCGACCTGGTCACTGGAAAAATTGCCAGCCTGGAAGACGTTACCTCTACAGAAACCCTGATGGCTTTCAAGGTTTACTCGCGACACGACCTGGAGGCGATGTTCAGTATTGGCACCTGACACCCTTCTTTATCACTCAAAAGCAGCCAGAGGAGGACTGATGCAGCACTTCAACACCCTGTTTTGTTTAATTGGCAGTCTGGTGATTGGTTCGTCACTGACAACGCAGGCAGCCGAAGACATACCGGGCGCTGGCGATCATCCCGATATCCCGCGTCTTGATCGATCATACATCGTCCATTACGACGCCAGCGATTACGACAGCCTGCGCCTACCCACGGGTCCACTGGAGACCGATGCCGCAGCAAGCTACGTCGAAACCGAGGGCGAGGTGCTGAAGCTCAGCTACCTGTTCGAGGACACCGAGACCACAACACTGCGTATCATTCGCAGCTATGAGGAGGCTCTACAGGAACGCGGTTTTAAGATTCTCTATTCTGCAGGCGGTCAGGATCTCTCATCAGACGGCGGCCGACTTTTCATGAATCGCGCTAGCGACATCCTCAAGCGAGGGGTGCGTGATTGCTGTCGTATGGCAAACCGCGACCGTGATATCCGCTATCTCGCTGCACAATCCGAGGAATCGGGTGTAACCGTCGGCATCGCCGCCTTCAACGCCAGACGCCACGATGGCCCGACTGTCTCGCTGGCTGCCGCCACCGATGCCGAAATGGCAGACCAGATGGCGCACAGGCCCCTTGATCCCAGTGATGTGAAGTCCGGCCTGGTCGACGAGGGGCGGGTCGCCCTTCAGGACATTCTGTTTGAACTGGACAGTGATCGAATCCTTGATGAGTCTGAGGAAGCCCTGGCGGTAGTTGCAGATGTTCTGACCGAGCAAGACGACCTGAGCGTACTGATCGTAGGCCACACAGATGCTTCAGGGGACTTTAGGTACAACCTGGAACTATCAATGGCGCGCGCAACAGCGGTCGTGGATTGGCTGGAAGATGAGGGTGGCATCGCCGGCGAACGACTCAGACCCGCCGGCGCCGGCATGCTCGCGCCAATTGCCAGCAATCGGTCGGAAGCGGGCCGCGCAAAGAATCGGCGCGTGGAGATCGTCGAGGTTCCCTGAACAACTTTCCACTCCAAAGCTGGGCCCCAACGTAAAACGCCCCGACCATTTCTGATCGGGGCGTAGGTATTCAAGCCTGGCGATGACCTACTACAGGTAGCCAGCAGTGCTGGCTATCCCTTCGGGACGCCTGCGGCGCCTCCTCCCCGTTCCTGCGGAACAGGGTCGGTCACATGGACCCGGTGTAGTGGCAATAATTCATCGCATCCAAAAAGCAAAACCCCCGACCACTACGTGGACGGGGGTTTTTCTTTTTGAAGCCTGGCGATGACCTACTCTCACATGGGGAGACCCCACACTACCATCGGCGATGCATCGTTTC
>JBHEPQ010000343.1:0-5196 GCA_046260215.1 Chromatocurvus sp. | reverse complement strand
GCTTTGCCGCCACGGATATCGGCCCCGCCAAAGAGCAGCAGCGCAACGGCGTCGTCGATATCCTGGCCGCCGATGAAGCCGAGGCTACGCGTCTGGCGCGGCAGCTACTGTCCTATTTTCAGGGTGAGGTGGCGCCGTGGGATTGCGCTGATCAGGCCGAACTGAGATCGATCATTCCTGCGGATCGGCGCTGGGGCTATGCCGTACGCAGGATAATCGAGCTGCTGGCCGACAAGGATTCATTTCTGGAACTGCAGCGGGTTTTCGGACGCGGCATTATCACCGGCTTTATTCGCATTGAGGGGCGGCCACTGGCATTGCTGGCGAGCGACTGCCAGCAGCTCGGCGGTGCGGTAGACGCGGAGTCGGCCGACAAGGCCGCACGTTTTCTCAACCTTTGCGCTGCGCTCGGGCTACCTGTCCTGTCGCTGGTCGATACCCCGGGTTTCATGGTGGGTCCGGAAAGCGAGCGCGCCGGCGCGGTGCGTCGCATGTCGGCGCTGTTCACCGCTGGCGCCGCACTGACGGTGCCTCTGGTCGCGATTTTTCTGCGCAAGGGCTATGGCCTTGGCGCCATGGCAATGACCGGTGGCGGCTTCATGCAGCCGTTGTACAGCGCGGCCTGGCCCTGTGGCGAGTTTGGCGGCATGGGGTTGGAGGGGGCCGTGCGCCTCGGCTACAGCAAAGAACTGGCCGCCACACCGGCAGGCGCGGCACGCGATGCGCTGTTTGCCGAGCTGGTGGCGAAACTCTACGAGGTGGGCAAAGCCACGGAGGCGGCAGCACACCTGGAAATCGACGCGGTAATCGACCCCGCCGATACCCGCCGGGCGGTGCTGAATGCCCTGGGCGCAGCGGCGGTGCCCGCACAGGAGTGATTCCGCAACGCCGGCGCCGCTTTTTGCGGCCCGTGGCGCTGCCGCGACTCGATCAGCGGGTCACTATCAGGCGCACGGCCTGAAGCTGGAGCCCGGCGCGATCAATGAGCCGCAGGCTTTCCTCGCGCTGCCAGCTCAGGTGGTCGATTTCATCCTGCCGCACCTGTGGATTGATGCGCCGCAGCGCCTCGAGGCGCTCGATCTCATGCCCCAGCGTTGCGTCTGCTGCTTCCCGGGCGCCAGAGAGTACGCGACGAAGCTGTTCCTCGGCGATGCGGGTAGCGGCGGTCAGGTGTTCTTCCACCTGGCTGCGCACCTGCTTGATGATGGCCAGCCCCGTGCTTCGATTGACCCGTGTCACCAGCGTATTCAGCTTGTCATGAGGCATCAGGGCGGACAGATCCCGGCCCTTGTCGTCCACCAGTATGCGCACCGGAGACAACGACAGAAAGCGCTGTAACTGCAGCTGCCCCGGCGCCGGACAGTTCACGGTGAAAAGAGATTCCAGCAGCAGGGATCCCGGCGCTACGCCTTTCAGCGCCAGCGTGCCAATAGCGGTGTTGCCAAGCTCGGTGGCGAGTATCCCGTCCATGCTTTCCGACACCATGGGATGCTCCCAGGTGAGAAACGCCATGTCTTCGCGAGCCAGCGCAATCGAGCGGTCGAAGGTGACGCTGCGGCCCTCGTCGTCAAGATGCGGGAATTCGGGCATCAGCATGTGTTCCCCCGGTCGAAGGATCAGGCAGTGCTCGGAATGATGCTCGTATTCAACACCGACGATGTCACAAAGGCCGGTAAAATAGGTCTCCAGGTCGCGGGAGGATTCGTCGGTTTCAATGAGCTCTATCAGCCGCTCCGCTTCTTCCTTGCGACAGGAATTGCGCTCAAGCAGTCTGTCCCGCCCCTCGCGCAGCTCGCGCTTGGTCACGTCGGTAAACCTGCGGGTATCCGCCAGTAACGCCTCGAAACCCGCGCCATTTCCTCCAAGGGCATCCAGCAGCCGTTCGCTGAACTGCGCGTAGATCATCTGCCCGGCAGAACAGCTGCTGCGGAATATGTCGAGGCCCTCATGCAGCCAGCGGAACAGGGTTTCCTGTGCGGTGCCCTGAAAGTAGGGCACGTGTATGCTGATGTCTCCCCGTTGGCCGATGCGGTCCAGACGGCCGATGCGCTGCTCGAGAAGATCGGGATTCAGTGGCAGATCGAATAACACCAGATGCTGCGCGAACTGGAAATTACGGCCCTCGCTGCCGATTTCCGAACACACCAGGGTCTGCGCGCCGTTTTCCGTATCGGCGAAGTAGGCGGCGGCGCCGTCGCGCTCGATAATGGACAGGCCCTCATGAAAGGCGGCAGAGCGTACGCCGGCGCGAAGATGCAGGTAATGCTCAAGGGCAATGGCGGTATCGGCACCAGAGCAGATAATCAGGACCTTGGCCGGTCGCAGCGCCTTCAGGGTTGAAGTCAACCAGGTAATCCTTGGATCCGTCTGTACCCACGTGTCATCGCTCATGTAGCGCTCCGGATAGAGCGCCTGCAGCGGATCATCCGTATTGCCTGTCTCTGTCGGCGGCTCTATCGCCGCCGTCTCGAGCCTGCGCTCCGGGAATCCGGTGACGCTGGCCCGCGTGTTCCGGAACAGTACGCGGCCGGTGCCATGACGGTCGAGAATACGCGGAATCAGTTCCTCGGCGGGCAGGGTGGGGTCGAGCCCCTCCGGCAGACTGGAGGGCGTTTCACCCGCTTCGAGCTGGTCTATCACGTCGCTCCATTGCCGGTATTCGGCTTCCTGCTGGCGAAATTGCTCGATATCACGGAAGCGAGCCGGATCCAGAAGCTGTAGTCGGGCAAAGTGGCTCTCCTGCCCGACCTGCTCGGGGGTGGCCGTCAACAGCAGCAGCCCCGCCGCCTGGCGCGACAGGTTGTCGACGAACTGGTAATCCTCCCCGGGCGCGTCTTCTGACCACTGCAGATGGTGCGCCTCGTCAACCACCACCAGATCCCAGTCCGCCGCGAGTGCCAGCATACGGGCGGCAGGTGAGCGTCGGAACAGCGCAGTACTGGCGAGCACCAGCTGTTCCGTCTCGAAGGGGTTGTCACCCTCGTGCTGCTGAAGGCGCTCCTCATCGAAAAGGGCAAAGTGCAGGTTAAAGCGCCGCAGCATCTCTACCAGCCACTGGTGCAGAAGCGGTGCCGGCACCAGTATCAGAATCCGTTCGCTACGGCCCGTCAGCAGCTGTCGGTGGATAATCATGCCGGCTTCAATGGTCTTGCCCAGACCCACCTCGTCTGCCAGCAGCACTCGCGGCGCATGTCGCTGGCCAACCTCACTGGCAATATAGACCTGGTGCGGGAGCAGGCTGGTGCGGGATCCCAGCAGGCCGCGCGCTTCTCCTTTCTGCAGGCGATCGAGCTGCCTGCATGTGGCAATGCGCAGGGCGAACTCCGCGTGCCCGTCGAAATGTCCGTTGAGCAGGCGCTGCTGCGGGGTCGTCAGCTGCACATAGGCATCGAGCTCTACCTCTGACGCCTGGTGTTCATTGCCCTGCTCATCGACGCCGGCGTAGGTCAACAGTCCCTTTTCTTCGACTACGCTGGTGACTTCGAAACAGCGTCCGTCGGCGGTCTCCACCGTGTCTTCCCGCTTGAATCGCAGTCGCGTCAGCGGGGCATTGTGTGCGGCGTAAGTGCGTTCCTCACCCACGGCGGGGAAACTCAGCGTGACCCGTCTGTCCTCGAGCCCCACCACGATGCCGAGACCGAGCTGCATGTCGGCGTGGCTGACCCAGCGTTGTCCGATAATATATTCCATGCCTGTCAGGCCTCCGCATCGGCTGTGGGAAAGAGCAGCCGCTGGCTGTTCGTATAGGCCCGCTGCAGAAGGGATTCAACCGGCAGCGACTTGATTTCGGCGATCTTTTCGGCAACGAAGGGCAGGTAGCAGGGTTCATTGGGCCTTCCGCGATAGGGCACGGGTGTCAGGTAGGGCGAATCAGTCTCCAGCACCAGCTGCTTTAACGGAGTCATCGCTACGATGTTGCGTACATTCTGTGCCGAGTTGAAGGTGACGATGCCGTTGAATCCAAGCATGAAGCCCGCGTCCAGGCAGAATTCCGCCAGTGCCTGTCCCGAGGTGAAGCTGTGTATGACACCGCGGCGTGACAGATCGGGCAGGAATTCCGCGAGAATTGCCTGTGTATCGTCGTCCGCCTCCCGGCTGTGTATGACCACGGGGTAGTCGTGTGAAGCGGCGATCGCCAGCTGCGCGCTGAAGGCGTCCCGCTGACGCGAGCGATCAGCGTGATCGTAGTAGTAGTCGAGTCCGATTTCGCCAACCGCGAGTATGCGGGGGTGAACCAGATTGGCCGCGATAGTGCGCCCTATATCGTCGGTGAAATCCGCTGCCTCGTGTGGATGGATACCCTGTGTGCCCCAGACTTTCGGATCTGACTCCGCCATGGCAATGACTCTGGACAGGTTGTCGGCGGATACGGCGATAGTGATCAGCTTCTCGATGCCGATGGCGGTCGCGCGCTCAACGGCGGCAGCGAACTGTTCGTCGTCAAGATAGTCCAAGTGGCAGTGCGTCTCGATGATGCCGGTATTGAAGCGGGGAATGTCGCGGCGTTTTTGCTTACCCATAAAATCCTGCAAATGGCGCGGGGCAACGTAATGCCGTGCGCATTGTGTAGTATGTCAGTGGCGTATTATATCGGACTAGCCCTGTTTGTTGTGACCCACCGGAGTCTCTTTACTGATGCCGAATCGCTTTTCCTGCCGTTTTGCTGTGTCGATCGTCCTCACGCTCGCCGTGGCGGCGGGCGTGCAGTCCCGGGAACCGGGTGCCCCTTACGGTGAACGCATCGCGGTGAGCGAGGCCGACTGGCGTGAGGCGCAACCGGCCCCGGCGCTGGTGGTGTTCCCCGACCTGGCCGGCGGAGGCCCCACACTGGTTCGTGACGCCGAGACTCGCGACCAGGCCGCGCAGTGGGAAGCGCGCGTCCGCGAGCTGGAGGCGTCGGGGGGGCCGTACGCGGATGGTCTTGACGAACCGCTCGCCGACCTCGCGCGGCAGCAGGTGCGCGAGGGGCGCTATGCAGAGGCGCTGTCGCTGTATCGGCGCAGCCTGCATGTGCTTCGAATCAATGCCGGACTGACGAGCCCCGCGCAGATGGCCGTGGTACGGGCGATGCTGCAGCTGCAGCGCGCGATTGGCGGTGCCGAGGCGCTGGACAATCTGTATGGCTATTATTATCGCCTGGGATGGCTGAATGCCGATGTGGCGGATGATGACCGGCGTTGGCGGGTCGCGCTGGAG
>JBHEPQ010000100.1:0-4304 GCA_046260215.1 Chromatocurvus sp. | reverse complement strand
CCCCCGTTTTCTCGGGCGGTTCGAGGAAGCCTATCGCGGTCTCGGCAAAGCAGAGACGATCATCGCGGCCGCAGCAGCCCACCATCGCCTGCTGTGGATACACCCGTTCCTGGACGGCAATGGACGCGTGGCACGGCTGATGTCCCACGCAATGCTGCTCGAGGCGCTTGATACCGGCGGCATCTGGTCCATCGCCCGCGGCCTCGCCAGAAACGTGCGCACCTACAAGAGCCTCCTGGCACAATGCGATCTCCCGCGCCGCAACGATCTCGATGGTCGTGGCAACCTCAGCGAGGAAGGTCTGGCCTCCTTCACACGCTTCTTCCTCGAAACCTGCCTCGACCAAGTGAAGTTCATGGAAGAACTGGTCCAACCGGACCGGCTGCGGGAACGCATACTGCTTTGGGTCGAGGAGGAAATCCGCGCCGATCTTCTGCCACAAAAGGCCGGGCGCATTCTGGAAGCCATCCTGTATCGGGGAGAATTGCCACGCGGCGACGTTGCGGAACTGCTCGGAGCGAGCGATCGTCATTCCCGCCGCGTCGTAGCTGCCCTGATCGAACGCGGCGTCGTCGTCTCGGAGAGCACCCGCGCACCACTGCGCCTCACCTTCCCGGCCAAGCTGGCGTCACGTTGGATGCCGGGGTTGTTTCCTGAGCAATGATCGAAGCGAATCAGGCCGCTGCCTTCCGCGTAACCTGTCATCGCAAACCAGGCGGCCGATGATCATATTGATATCTAAACTAGTCGGATCGCGGAGATGCCAGCAGTCTCGGAGAAGCCCGATCCCGTTATACTAGATCTATTGGAAAACTAGGATAACCAGCCCGGCCATGGTAGCCGGAGAGTAAAACGTCATCACTAGATGCGCTGGCAGCGTCGCTGTCACCACGCCCTGTCGCATCGTTAACTTATGCTGTATGAGAACCAAGTGGGCGCGACCTTGATGCCGCACCTCGGGGATGGCGACTGAAGCACAACGAGCCCTATATTGTGAATGCCAGAAGCCCGTAGATGTTGCGTCCAAACTGATTTCTGTCGACAGTCCGTCGGTGCTGCGGTAGTCAATGCCGCTGTACGGCAAGGCGTTGACCGCCTCCGGCGAAGAGCAGTCATAAAGTAATGGTTGTTTTCTGATTCTCACAACAGCCGAGAACGGCCAGGAGCGGCTGTAGCGAGATATCGCGAAGAGAACTGTTGGAAAATCTTTTTATGGGGGGTGCAGGCGAAAATTATTCCTGCACCCCCTCAGAGCGTCGAAGCGTCCGAATCACCGACGCTTCAATGTGACCGCCGCGCCAACCCGACCAGCCCCAACAAACTGCTGCCGAACAGCCGCACGGCAGCGGGCACCGGCACCGTCGAGGCCGCGACGGCAACATCGCCGGGGAGAAAGGCCCACGCATAGTTGCTAACGATCTTAGGGTTGCTGTTCTGGTAGCCATTGCAGGTACTGAAGTACCACGCGTAGCTGGTAATCGGTGCGTACTCCGTGGCCGACCAATATTGGAGGGACTGGACGTTGGTAAACAGGTTGTGTAGTCGGCATCGTGCGTCGTCACGATGGACTGGTCTGCCACACCGCCCAGCTCACTGTAGAACAGGTGGCCAAGTTCGCTGCCGGTGCAGTTGTTGCCGTAGCTTTGCAGACCGAAGGAACCGCCGGCGTCGATTTGATAACCGCAAATCGGATCGGGTTGCCGCGTGGTCGGCAGGCGCCAGTCGTCATAGGTCACGTTACGTACGCTGTCAAAGTAGCTGAAGGCATCCGCTCTTGCTCCGAGTCAACTAGTAATCATCTGAATGCCATGCCATGGTCGTCCCTGCCTCGTGAAGCTTATTGATGATGCGGCCGTCCTGCGATGCCCAAGACCTGGGACGGGATAGTGAGGGGATCAGTTTTCTCATGAAAAAGCGCGCGTCGACAGCATTGCTGTTTGCAAATGAAGATAATAGCAGTTTATTACTGCGCACTGGAAAAACAGGTAACGACCTCGACATGATCGCCCAAAGTCTCGTCCAAAAAACAGGAGAACGAGAAGAGGACACCCGGCGCATCCTCAGGGAATGCAGTATCGATCGCCGAAAGCATCGATGCGCACGCATTCTCAAGTTCGTCCATGAGTCTGTCGGGCCGACCTCCGACAGCGAGATACACGCCGCTCGGCGCTGTATGCAAATCTGCCATCATTTCGAGAAATTGGTCTTCAGGCAGCATGCCGTCCAGCGCAGCCACCGGCAGACGCGTGATCGAGACTCGCACATTACCGTGGACAGTCGATACTAGGTCAGCCAAATCACAGAAATCGAGACACGCCCTTGTCCTGCCCAACATCGCGAAAGGTAAAAGGGCCAAAGACGTGCGTGCCAGTTCTTCACCGAGCGGAATTTCCAGATTCGATTTGCGTAAGCTGATCGCGGCATGCGCTTCGCCACGTAGATGAGCTACCTTCTGGGGCGCCTGCTCGAAGGAGCCGCCGGTTGCTGCGCTGATGACGAAGTACGGCACCTCTGCTGCCGATAGCGCCTGCTCAATAATCCGGGCAACCGTTGCGGTGGAGCGGTTGTCGGAAACATCGCTTATAAGCAATACCAGATCCTGCTGAGCGAGAATCTGTCCAATGTCATCCGCCATCGATATCGGTGCGCATTGAGTGCCTGCGCCGCAGACGCCGGCCGCGTCACGAACAATCAGCGCGCCAACGGCTCCGTCAGGCGATTCTACATCCCCGTCTGTGAGCAATAACTGGAAAACGGTTTGGACGGCATCAACACCAATCTCGCCAATTCCGAGAATTGCACAAGACGTCTCCATAACGGTCACCTCAGGCCAAGCAGTTCAATGGGTCAATCCGCAAACACGCTTTAACCGGCTCTAAGCGCCCCGTTCGTTGAGCGATGACCATCCGGGACGACAAGGACGCTGTTGCGGCTTGCCACTGAGGCGCATCATTCTATACACTCTGGTAAAGGGTGCGCGCGCAAAGCACGTAGTGCATTACTAAATACGAAATACAAACAATAGGAACAATAGCAGTACGGAGGGGGGAATGCGTCTGTTCACCTATAAGCTCACTCACGACACCGGCTTTGCGCCAAATCCGTTTCACGGGCGCCTCACATTAGCAACCTGCAAGCCCGGCATACGCCGGTCCAAATCGGTTGGCGACTGGATAGCCGGATTTACTTCCAAGGCGTTGGTTCTGAACTCAGGCGGAACCGCCCGAGCCTGGGATGGCATCCCGCGGCTTCTCTATTTGATGAAGGTCAGTGAGCGCGTTAGCATAGCCGAGTATTACGTCGATCGGCGTTTCACGCCGAAGATTCCACAGCTCGGAAGCTCTGCGCAGGTAAGCGCTGGCGACAACATCTACCGGCCGCTCTTAACGGGCGCCGTCTCACCTTCCGAATTCGAGATTGTCGAGAACCCCAGCCATCCAGCCAAGAACGACCATATCGAGACCGACTTATCGGGCCTATACGTGCTCGTTTCAGAACAGTTCTACTATTTCGGACGGGAAGCTCTGAAGATCCCTGACGAGGTTGCGGTAAGCGTACCTCGCGGCCCCTCGCGTTACGGGGAACGCGTGGACGAGACGTCGGCGGAACGTTTTATCAATTTAGTTACGGCGCTGTACCCGGTCGGCGTTCATGGATGGCCGCACATGTGGGACGAGGCAGAGACGCTTCCTAACTGCAAGCCGAAACTTATTGCGACGAGTGAGAGCTGCGCACGATGAAAATAATACTGAGCCGAAAGGGTGTTGACTCGACGAGCGGTGGTTTTGCAAGCCCAATTTTCGAGGATGGACGAATGGTGTCCATACCGATTCCCCAGGACGATTCGCAAACGAAATACGGAGACATACAGTACGCAGGTACCAACCTCGGCCGTATCGTCGGACTCCTGTCTAAAGGTAGGTACACCGAGCAAGACGGTGCGCATTGCGACCCGGATATCAATCGGGATTGCTTGCAGCGAGATCCCGATTGGCGGCCGATCTTTGGTCAGGTGGGTATGTCCCAGGGCCACTTGGGGGTCCAAGGTGTTTCGGCGGGCGACGTTTTTCTATTCTTCGGCTGGTTTCGTGATGCCCACGGAACGCCGAGCGAACCAGGCGGTTATCAGCGCGAGTCCGCTGGATACCACGTCTTATGGGGCTGGCTTCAGATCGGAGACGTCCTAAACGTCGACGCCACCGATTGGTCCGACATGGGATGGACGTCTTATCACGCGCATCGACAGTACACGCCTGATCGAACGAACACGCTTTATGTCGCTGCAAAGGACCTGTCCATGGAGG
>JBHEPQ010000089.1:0-9513 GCA_046260215.1 Chromatocurvus sp. | reverse complement strand
TCCCGAGCCTGTGCATACGACAACCTTCCCCGTCAGGTCTTTCACGCCGCCACCTGTTCGGTCACCATGAAGACGGGATTGTCGGCGAATTCGCGGAACTGAGCCGCCACTCTGCGCATGGTCTCGGACTGAGCCTCATCGCGGAAGCCAGCGAGATCACTGATACTGATCATTTCCACGTAGTCATACGGGGCGCTGTCACCGGCAAGCGTGCCGTCGCATCGGAACAGGTCGAAGCCATCACAATTATGCAGTGCGCTGACGGTGGCAATATCGGTGTCAACTGCCCATTTCTCGTAGGCCGCCGCATCGGCGGTGGGCTTAAGATTGAACAGGACAATCAGTGTGGTCATGGCGGCCTCTTTCGGACTGGCTGAATGAAATTATATTTGTGTTTGACAATAAATAATCAACTTGAATAATATATAGTGTACTTCTAGGGAGGTCAACCCATGAATCAGGCAGTCAACACCGCCTTACAGGTCAACTTCAATCAGAATGAGCGAGCCCGCATGGATTTTGTTTCCAGCCTGCGCGCCCATGTACTCACCCGCATGGCACCGGCCATGCGTGAGCACTACGAGACGAGGGTGGCGCCGCGACTCGCGCGGACCACGGCTGGCGAACCCGCAGACGGCCCGGTGGTACACGCGGCGATGCGCGAGGAAAAACCCTTCAAGTTCTACAGCGCCGCGCGCAACAGCGCGCAGGAAATGGTATTTGCCTCCGTCATAGAGGGCGTCGAGCGCGAAATGGATCGTCTGAACAGCGCAGCGGCCAATCTGCGCGGAACTGCGGCCACCGGCAGCCTCACACTGGATCCAGCCCTGAGCGTCCCGAAAAATGTCAGCGACATCGACGTACATCTCTCACCGGGCAGCTACCACTCGGAATATCGCGACGAGGATGTGGCTACCGGTGCCATTTACGACAATTCCATCCGTGTGTTCACTTTCGGCCAGTTCGGCAAGGACCTGAACGACATCGGCGCTACCATGGCCAACTACGTGCGCCTGAAGTTTCCCGACTTCAGGCCGGGGAAAATACTCGACTGCGGCTGCTCCATCGGGCATAACACCCTGCCGTGGGCGCAGGCTTTCCCAGACGCTGAGGTCACGGGTATCGACGTGGCGCCCGCGGTCCTGCGTTACGGTCACGCCCGCGCCCAGAGCATGGGCGTTGGCACGCACTTCCGACAGATGAACGCCACCGATCTCGATTACCCAGACAACAGCTTCGACGTGGTGTTTTCATCCATGTTCCTGCACGAACTGCCGCTCAAGGACATCCACGCCTTCCTGAAAGAAGCCCGTCGCGTACTCCGCCCCGGGGGTCTACTGTGGAACATGGAGCTGCCACCGAATAACCAGATGCCTGCCTACGAGAGTTTCTATCTCGACTGGGACAGTTTTTATAACAACGAGCCCTACTACAAGGGGTTCCGCGACCAGGACTACCGCGAACTCGTAGCCAATGCCGGATTCGGGTCGGATGCCTTTGTACAGGCAACGCTTCCGCGATACACCTTTGTTGGCGAAGAGGCCTTTGCCAGGGACATCAACGCACCGGCCACCTTCGACACACTCACCGGCCGCATGGATCCGAAAGGTACGCGCTGGTATGGATTCGGTGCCTGGAAAAGCGCCTGATCATGGGCGACGCGGACACAGACAGGGAGAAGGCACATGAGTGAACCGGAAATACCGCGCCGGGCACGGGGTCGGCGCAATCAATACTTCGATGCCGAGGGCGTCGACGAAATCATCAGCATGGTGCTCGAGCTCACGGCGGAAGTCTCCGCCCTGCGCGAGCGGCAGTATCTTCTTGAGCGGGTGCTTGAGGGTAACGGTATCGACGCTGCAGATGGTATCGAGCAGTACCAGCGCTCGGCGCGCGACGACGATCGGCTGGCTGCCGACCGGGATCGGCTGATTCGCACCGTCATGCGCAACCTGCAGGCCGGGGATTCCACTCAGGGCCCTACGTCTGCCGACGACGTCGCCGCCTGAGGACAGCCACCGTAAGGACACTAGCGTGACTGACAGCCCGTACCCCACCCTTTTCAGCCCGACTACCATAGGCGGCATCGGCCTGCGCAACCGCCTGGCACACGCTTCTATCGTCACCCGCTACGTCAGGGACGGCCAGGCCACCGAGACCCTACTCAACTATTTCGGTGCGCGGGCGCGGGGCGGTGCCGGGCTGCTGGTGTCAGAGCCCATCGCCATGACCTCGGTGAATCAGGTTCCAAGCCGACTGCGCGCCTGGGATGATGGTGCTTTCGACTCACTGTGTCGTCTTGCCGAGGTCGTCGAGAATGCTGACTCGCGGCTCCTCGGGCAGGTTCAGGACTCCGGGCGAGGACGGCATGCGGTAGGACGCAACGACGGCGCCATCGGAGCCTCCGCCCTGCCAGATGATCTCAGCTGGACGGTCCCCCGTGTCCTGTCCCCCGGCGACATCCACCGACTGATCGATGAATGGGCCGACAGTGCCCGGCGGCTGCAGCGTGCGGGTTTTTCAGGGGTGGAGATCTCCGCCGGCCACGGCCATCTATTCCACCAGTTTCTCTCACCCTGGTCCAATCGGCGAGAGGACGACTACGGCGGCGACCTCGAGGGCCGTACACGATTCCTGCGCGAGCTGGTGGCCGCCATCCGCGGCACCTGCGGCCGACCATTTATCATCGGACTCAAGCTGCCCGGCGACGACGGCGTGCCACACAGTGTCGATCTGACAATGGCCCGCGACATCAGCGCGCGGCTGGCGCAGGATAAGGAGGCCGACTACTGGACCTGGGCCTGGGGCGCACATGCCACGTCTCTGTATCTGCACCTGCCGGATGCCCACGGCGAACGCCACCCCTATCTTGAACACATCCGCAGCCTGCGGCAGGTGGCACCGGATATCCCCTGCGGCGCGCTCGGTTACCTGACAGATCCCAACGAGTGTGAAACCGCTCTGACCGATGGTACGGCCGATCTCGTGTTTCTCGGTAGACCGCTGATCACGGATGCCGCTTTCGGCAACAAGGCGGCAGCCGGGCGAGAGGCGGATATACGTTACTGCGTTTCCTGCAATACCTGCTGGCGCACGATCATCGAGGGGACGCATCTGTACTGTGACAACAACCCGCGAGTGGGCGAAGCGAACGAGGAAGTCTGGCAACCAGTCACCGTTCAGTCTCCCAAGCACGTGGTTATCGTGGGTGGGGGCATCGCCGGCCTGGAAGCCGCGCACACGGCAGCGCGTTATGGTCATCACGTTACACTGTTCTCCGCCAGTGAGACACCCGGCGGTAAAACCCGCCTGCACGCTGCACTGCCGGGGGGTGAGAACCTCAGCAGCATTTACGATTACCAGTATCTGCAGGGCACGCGTGCCGGTGTCACCTTTCGTCTCGGCGAGACTGCCGATGCTGACAACATCATGGCACTGGCACCGGACCGCGTGCTCCTGGCGACGGGCTCCACACAACGACCGCCGGACTTCATCCCGGCCGAATACGCAGAGGCGGGGCTAGTGCCCGATGCCCGTTCGATGGCGACGGAGATGCTTGGACGCAGCGCCCGCGAACCCGGTCGCGTGGTGCTGTTCGACCAGGATCACACCGAGATGACATATGCCCTCGCTGAACTGCTCACGGAACGCTTTGCGCAGGTAACAATCGTTACACCGCGGGAGCGAATCGCCAGTGACGTCTCACTGATCAACCGCCAGGGTATCTACCAGCGCCTGTACCGCCGGGGCGTCGAGATTATTACCAGCTGCGAACCGCAGAATCTCGATGCGCTGGAAGATGCTGCTTTGGAGGTGGTCAATATCTATAATGGGTCCACCACCCGTATCGCGGATGTAGTGGCAATCACCTACTCTACCTCCCGGATACCCAACGATGCTCTATCGGCACCATTGCTGAACGCGGGCATCAGCGTAAAGGCCGTTGGAGACTGCCGGGCGCCGCGCACCGTACTCGCAGCGACCCGGGAGGGCTACGAGGTCGCGTCATCGTTATGATTTCCCAGGCGCAGCTGCGCCTGGCCATCGTCGTAACAGTATTCCCAGCAGGGCGCCGAACGTCAGGCCCACCCCATTGGCGACCATATCGGCCACCTCAAAACAGCGCCCCGACAAAGGCTGCAAGACCTCGATAATGACGCCACAAGCCAGAAACACCACAGCCACAGGGAGCACGCGAAGGCCAAGTGCAAGAGCGGCGGGAACAACAGCCAGACCCCACGCAATAAAGTGCAGTGCTTTGTCGTTGCCCTCCGTCGGCATCTGCTCCGGCATTGGCAGCAGCGATAGCAAAGTCAGCACCAGCAGGGCGAGACCAGAGAAGACACGCCAGTGGCGCGCCGGAAACGCGAGACATACCTTTACAAGTGAAAGATCGGGACCCGGCATCAACTAATGACTATACCAAGGGCCAGTAATAGTGGCGTCACCAGCGTCAGCACCACGTGTTGTGCCATGTGTGGCACCAGGGCCGGCACCGTATCCTGGTGGCGTCGCAGTCCGCGGAATGCCAGTGCGGCCAGAGGTATCGTGGCCAGGCTCAACAGGACCGGCGGCGGCAGCGCCCCGAACACGACTGCCAGCACCACCGAGACATAGGCAGCAAACAGAAAAATTCCATAGACAAGCACGCCCGCAGGACCACCCCAGACCAGCAGCAGATGGTTGCGCCCCGCCCAGCGATCCGCCTCCCGATCCGGAAACTGGTTGATCAGCAGAAGATCACTGACCATGAACAACGGCAGGAGGGACACCACCAGGGCGGTCACCCCATAGACACCCGTCACAACATAATACACGCCAAGCACCATCAACGGTCCGAAGCCGATACCCGGCGCAAGCAGGCAGAGTAGCGGGGAGCGCGTGAGCCAGCGCGTGTACATAACAATGATCAGAATGCCCGCCAGACCCAGGGGAAAGATGCCAGGGCCGCGCAGACGAATAAAGTACACGCCTACCGCCACCACGATGCACAGCGCCCCGAGCGCTACGATCAGCGCATAGTATGCCTTATCCGGATGTGAGGGCAGAGCACCCGTGCCGCCACTGAATGGCGTTCGCTGGGTATGAAAATCCAGACCGCTGCGAAAGTCTTCGTACTCGTTGAGGGCATTCACGGCAATGTGCGCGGCGAGAGCACCCGCCGCCGCCAGCGAAAGATGCACGGCATCGACCGCATGGCCATCGTATACCGCAGCTGCCCAGCCCAGCAGCACACAGACTGGCACAAGGAGCAGGAAGGGCGCCCGCATCGGCCCGAGCGCGGCTTCCAGATGGGCGTTAATCACGTAGGGAGCCTCCACAACATAGTAGAAAAGGGCCGCAATTTTAGCTGGTATTGTTCCAGCGCGTCTCGCCAAAGGCCATAAAACCCTCTCTTGCGGGTAGCAGCGGGTTAGGCGACCCGACTTTCATCACGTACACTTAAATGTGACCGAAGATTTAAGATGCAGCAGTAAAGCATGCTCTACGACCAGCCCGACAAGTCAAGCGACGCGATACTTCCGCAATATCACGCTGAAGCGTTCGACGCTGAATGAGCATTAAACGCCACAATTACAAACGCTCTGACTGGCGTACTTACCGCCGCTTACTGGTCTACGTGAAGGCCGTCTGGCCTGCTTTTCTACTCAGCCTCCTCGGCTTTTTCCTGTACGCACTTACACAGTCGGCATTTGCCGGTCTTATGCAATACCTGCCCAGTGCTTTCTCGTCAATACCTACCGAAAGCAGGGAACTCGCCTCCTGGGAGCTCGCCTTGAATCTGGATACGCCCGAGGGCATCCGGATTTTCCTGCCGGCGGCGCTGCTGCTGATCGTGAGTCTGCGCGGCATCGGCTCCTATCTCGGTGGCTACTACATCACTTTTGTCGCGCGCAATGTGGTAAATAAGCTGCGGCTGGAGCTGTTCCAACACATAAACCTCATGCCTGGCAGCTTTTTCCGTGAGCACAACTCCAGCCGGCTCGTTTCCATCATCACCTACAATGTGGAACAGGTGACCTCGGCGGCGTCCAATGCGATCAAGGTGGTGGTCCGGGAAGGGCTGACAATCATGGCGCTACTGGCCTATATTTTTTATCTTAACTGGAAACTCTCCCTGTTGTTTCTCATCATCGCGCCGCTTATCGCGCTTACCATCGGCTTTGCCTCGAGCCAGTTCAAGAAATACAGCCGGCGCATACAGACCTCTATGGGCGGGATCACGCAGGTGACATCCGAGGCCATACGCGGATTCCCGGTGGTGCGCAGTTTCGGCGGTGTGGATTACGAAAACGCGCGTTTTCGACAGCGCAGCGGCTACGCATTGAAGCAGGATCTCAAGCTGGCGCGGGTCAACGAAATCAGCACGCCTATCATTCAATTTCTGACCTTCGCCGCGATAGCCGCTCTGTTCTGGCTGGGTCTTGATCCGACGCTACGTGGCGGCATGAGCGCCGGGGAATTTCTCACCTACATTACGGCGGCCAGCCTGACTGCCAAGCCACTGCGACAGCTGAGCAACATCAACGCCGGCATACAGCGGGGTATCGCTGCCAGCGAAAGCATCTTTGAGATCCTCGACCAGCCTGTGGAGCGCAACACCGGCACGCGCACGCTCGACGCAATCCGGGGGAAAATTGAGTGCCGACACCTGACCTTCCGCTACCGGCCGGCGGATGCACCGGTACTGGAGGATATCAATCTGCTCATCGAGCCCGGGGAAACCGTGGCGATAGTGGGCCGTTCCGGCACTGGCAAATCGACGCTAGCCTCGCTGGTCGCCGGTTTCACGCTGCCGCCGGCTCGCAGCATTTTCATCGATGGTATCGCTGCCGAGGACATCCGCCTCGAATCACTACGGCGCCACATCGCGGTGGTCACTCAGTACACCGTTCTGTTTGAGGCCAGTATTGCCGACAACATCGCCTACGGTGAACTGCGCGGGGCCAGTGACACGGCAATCAGGCAGGCCGCCGACGACGCCTGCGCCAGCGAATTTATCGAGCAGCTGCCCGCCGGCCTGGCGACACAGGTGAACGAGGATGCCCATGATCTCTCCGGCGGCCAGCGTCAGCGTCTCGCCCTGGCGCGGGCTTTTCTAAAGGATGCGCAGATCCTCGTACTCGATGAAGCGACTTCAGCGCTGGACGCGCACTCGGAAAACCTCATAAAGAAGGCACTATCCCGCATAACCGGGAGCCGTACCACACTTATTATTGCGCATCGCCTTTCTACCGTTGAACATGCAGACCGGATCGTGGTGCTGGAGGCGGGGCGCATCATCGAAACCGGCACGCACACCGACCTCATCAACAGAAACGGCGCCTATGCCAATCTTTACTGGCAACAGTTCACCGATGTCGATGCTGCAGGCTGACGCTGCCGCGACAGCCACTCGCTGTCGCGAGACCCTGTCGACATGGCTGCTTTCAGATGGCAAACCCGGGCATGAGGCGCAGCTGCGCGGCCTGGCCCAGGCCCTTGCACGGCGCCAGTCATTAGCCCTGACCTGGGTGAACGTCACAGGCCTGACCGTGAGCTGGACGGATCTTCTGCGTGGCCGCTATTCCGGTCTGGCGGCGGCGCAAACGCCACACCTTGCAATCGCCGCCGGTCACGGCAGCCACCGGCTGCTATTGGCGCTCCGGCGGACAAGTGGCTGCATGACCTGTGTCCTGATGCGGCCCAGCCTGCCCCTGTGCTGCTTTGACGCCGCCATTGTTCCGCGCCACGACAGACCTCGGCGCAGTGCTCGCGTCCTGGTCACCGACGGCGCTCTCAATCCAATCCTGCCAGCGTCGCATCCGGATTCATCCAGCGGACTGATTCTGCTCGGGGGGCCCTCCCGGCATTTCCGCTTTCCCCTGCGCGACGTCTGTCGACAGGTGGCAGCGCTGTGCACCCGTTTTCCGGAGATACACTGGACAGCCAGCACCTCGCGCCGCTCCCCCGCCCACGCGGCCACCTCGCTGCAGGCCCTGAAACTGCCGAACCTGGAGACGGTAGAACACACCCAGACGCCCACCGGATGGGTTGCAGACAGCCTCTCCCGGTGTGGCCAGGCATGGATCACGGAAGACAGCGTTTCGATGGTGTATGAGGCACTCAGTGCGGGCGTCGCCACAGGCCTGATCGCCCTGCCTTCCGGTCATCGTGGTCGCCTGCAGCGCGGAATCGCAGACCTGCAGCAGCGGAACATGCTTAACCGGCTGGATGCGGTAGTCGCCGGGCAGCACCCCGCACCGCCGCCACAGCCACTGCAGGAAGCCGACCGCGCTGCGGACTGGCTGCTGCAGCGCCTGAGACGGGCAGACGAGCGATGAAGATCCTGCAGGTTCTACCGGCACTGCAGGGCGGCGGCGTCGAGCGCGGGACACTCGAAATAGCCAATGCGCTGATCAAGAGCGGTCACGAGTCATGGGTCGTGTCCGGCGGCGGCCAGCTGGTCCCCCGACTGCAGCGCCAGGGCTCGACGCACGTGCAGTGGGCACTCGGGCGCAAATCACCGCTGTCGCTGCGCCATGTGTCCCGGTTGCGAGGCTGGCTTGCGAAAGAAGGCTTCGACATCGTGCACCTGCGCTCGCGCATGCCGGCCTGGCTGGTCTGGCTTGCCTGGCGCGGTCTACCGCCCCGGGACAGACCGCGCCTCGTGACCACGGTACACGGGCTGCATTCAGTCAGTCGCTACAGCGCTATTGTTACCTGCGGTGAGCGGGTGATCGTGGTATCCAGCTCCGTTCGCCGCTACGTCACCGACAACTACCCCGATTGCGACCCCGGCAGGCTGCGCCTTGTCTACCGCGGCATCAACCCGGCACAGTTTCCACCGGGCTATGTCCCCCCGGAGCACTGGCTGCGCCGCTGGTACCGGCAGTATCCGCAGCTGCTGGAGCACGACGTGATTACGTTGCCAGGCCGGCTCACGCGCCTCAAAAACCACGCCGATTTTCTGCACACACTCGCCGCCCTGCGCGCCCGGGGACGCAGCGTCAAGGGACTGATCGTTGGCGCTGAAGACCCGAAACGCAGGGGTTATGCCCGGGAAATTCACCGAATCGCAGCAGACCTGGGCTTGACCGATCACGTGCATTTTACCGGACACCGCAATGACATGCGGGAAATCTATGCCGTGTCCGATGTCGTCCTGTCGCTGTCGAGCCGACCGGAAGCCTTCGGCCGCACGGTTCTCGAACCACTCAGCCTGTCGGTGCCCGTGGTCGCCTACGACCATGGGGGCGTCGGCGAGATTCTCCAGGCGCTGTTTCCGGAAGGCGCTGTTCCCTGCGGCAATATCGCCGGGGTTATCGATACAGTGGATAGCGCACTGCAGCAGGCACTACCGGCACCGCGCCCCAACACCACGTTTCTTCTGTCGCGCATGTGTGAAGATACCCTGGCGGTGTACCGGGAGCTGCTGCAGGATCGCAGTCCTGCGGCGCACGTTCAGTGAGCCCTGTCATACTGGAGGGCAGACGCCCGCTGTTTATCGGCGGAACGCGTCGCGTTTTCCAG
>JBHEPQ010000071.1:0-14140 GCA_046260215.1 Chromatocurvus sp. | reverse complement strand
GTTCAATGCTGACTACCATGCGCTGCACCGGTGGTCGGTGCAGCAGCCTTCAGCCTTCTGGCAGGCGGTGTGGGATTTGACCGGGGTTGAGTCGTTGGCCGGCGGCAACAGCGTTCTTGAGCACCCTGAGGCGATGCCGGGGGCGCGCTGGTTTCCTGGGGCGCAGCTGAACTTTGCCGCCAACCTGCTGCGCTACCGGGGTGAGCAGACTGCGCTGGTGTCCCTGCTGGAAAACGGCGATCGTCGCACTTTGTCCCGGGATGAACTGTATCGCGAGGTGGCGCGGATTGCGGCGGGCCTGCGCGCCGCCGGCGTGCAGCCGGGGGATCGCGTCGCCGGTTTCATGCCGAATATCGCGGAAACCGTCGTGGCGATGCTCGCCGCGGCCAGTCTTGGCGCTGTCTGGTCGTCCTGCTCGCCGGACTTCGGTATCAATGGCGTGCTCGACCGCTTCGGCCAGATCGAACCGCGCGTCCTGTTCGCCGCAGATGCCTACTACTACAACGGCA
Source organism: Chromatocurvus sp. (assembly GCA_046260215.1). Taxonomy (GTDB): domain Bacteria; phylum Pseudomonadota; class Gammaproteobacteria; order Pseudomonadales; family Halieaceae; genus Chromatocurvus. The sequence continues at coordinate 13,631 of JBHEPQ010000071.1, read as the reverse complement.
AGACCTGTGACTGCCTTGACCGGGTGCAGGCCCTCTGCCGTGACGTCGACAGTATAGAGCGCGTTGTCATTGTGCCGCTGGTCGGCGATCGCGATATCGGTGGGGCACATCCCGACGCCATCGCCTGGGATGCCTTCGGCGACCCCGGCGTCACAGACATCGCGTTCGCCTCGCTGCCCTTCGATCACCCGCTATACATCATGTATTCCTCCGTCACCACGGGCGCGCCCAAGTGCATCCTCCACGGGGCCGGAGGCACCCTTTTACAGCACCTCAAGGAACATCGTCTGCAGGTGGGCCTGAGCGAGGGCGATGTGTTCTTCTACTACACCACCTGTGGCTGGATGATGTGGAACTGGCTGGTTTCGGGCCTGGCGTCCGGGGCGACGCTGGTGCTTTACGATGGTTCTCCATTCGCACGTGACGGGCATCTGCTGCTTGACGCTATCGACAGCGAAGGCATCAACGTATTTGGCACCAGCGCCAAATACATCGCCGCGCTGCAGAAGGCGGGGCACCAGCCGCGCAACAGCCACCGCCTGCATTCACTGCGCAGCGTGCTCTCCACCGGATCGCCTCTTGCACACGAGAGCTTTGATTACGTCTACCGCGAATTCAGGCAGGATCTTTGCCTGTCCAGTATATCCGGCGGCACCGATATTCTGTCCTGCTTTGTCGGCGGCTGCCCGATACTGCCGGTTTACAGCGGTGAGATACAGGCGGCGGGACTGGGCATGGCCGTGGAGGTCTGGAACGACAGCGGCGAGCCCGTGGTGGGCGAGAAGGGCGAACTGGTCTGCACGCGCCCGTTCCCGAGCTGTCCGCTGGGTTTCTGGAACGACCCGGATGGGAGCCGCTTCCACGACGCCTATTTCGCCACCTGGCCGGGTGTCTGGGCTCACGGAGACTATGCCGAGGTCTTCGCCCATGGCGGCTTCGTGATCCACGGCCGTTCCGATGCCGTGCTCAATCCCGGTGGTGTGCGCATCGGCACGGCGGAGATCTATCGCCAGGTCGAACGTATCGACGAGGTGCTGGACAGCGTGGTTATCGGTCAGGACTGGCAGGACGACGTGCGCGTGGTGTTGTTCGTGGTCCTGCGCGAGGGCGTTGCGCTGGACCATGCGCTGGTGGAGCGCATCCGCCTGGGCATACGCAAAAACACCACGCCGCGGCATGTGCCGGCGAAAGTGCTGCAGGTTACGGATATTCCGCGCACGATCAGCGGCAAGATCGTTGAGCTGGCGGTGCGCCATGTCGTGCACGGTCGACCGGTTAAAAATACTGAGGCCCTGGCCAACCCCGAGGCGCTGACGCTGTTCGAGAATCGCCGGGAATTGCGCGACTGAAACAGGCTCAGGTCCGATGATGGTGCGAATTCCGCTACCATTGTGGCCAATTAGGGTCCGGTTCAAGAGCCATGACAGCAAGACACTACCTACCGCAGCACGACCGCAGTATCGCACTCTGGTTGAGCGCCTGCGCCCTCGTTATTTTCGGCATGATACTGCTGGGCGGGGTCACACGGCTCACCGGCTCAGGCCTGTCCATGGTCGAGTGGCGACCGCTCATGGGCATCATCCCGCCGCTGTCCGACGCGCAGTGGCAGGAGGTGTTCGACAAGTACCGTCAATTTCCGGAATACCAGCAGATCAACCGCGGTATGTCGCTGGATGGCTTCAAGACCATTTTTATGTACGAATACCTGCACCGTGTCCTGGGCCGGGTCATCGGCGTACTGTTCTTTGTCCCGTTGCTGGTATTTGCGCTGCGCGGCATGATACGCCCCGGCATGCTGCCGCGACTGCTGCTGCTGTTTGTGCTCGGCGGCTGCCAGGGGCTTCTTGGCTGGTATATGGTGCAGAGTGGACTGGTCGATCGGCCGAGTGTCAGCCAGTACCGTCTCGCGGCGCACCTGGGGCTGGCAGTGGCAATCTACGGCGCTATGCTCTGGGTCATTCTCGATCTGTGGCGCGACCCGCGGCAGCCGGCGCGCAGCAATGAGCATCGATCACCACTGGGTGGCTGGGCACTGCTGATGGTGGCTCTGGTCTACCTGATGATCCTCTCGGGTGCACTTGTGGCAGGAACAGATGCCGGCTTTTCCTACAGCACCTGGCCAAAAATGGGGCCGACCTTCATTCCGCAGGGGCTTTACGCCACGCAGCCGGCCTGGGTCGCCGCATTCGAGGATGTCACCACGATACAGTTTAATCACCGCATGTTTGCCTACACGCTGTCGGCGCTGCTGATAGCGCTGGCCGTTGTGGTCCTGCGGCGGGAGACACAGCCGCGCATTCGATGGGCGGCACTGGCGGTGGTTGCCGCACTTTTCCTGCAGCTCGTGCTGGGTATCAGCACCCTGCTGCTGCACGTCCCCGTGCCGCTGGCGGCGGCGCACCAGGGGGGTTCCGTGCTACTGCTGAGTGCGGCGCTCTTCCTTGCCCACACGCTGCTGCGCCGTAGCCGGGAATACGCCTGACTCCGTTACTTGTAGGTGACCACCAGGTAGCCGCGCAGGGGCCCGTCGCCGGGGTTGGAAATGCAGTGGTCGACATCTGCGCGATAGTGCGCGGTATCACCGTTGGTGAGGTCACATCCGGTACCGCCACTGCTGATGCGTGCGTGCCCTTCTGCAACGGTGAACAGCTCCCGCGTGCCATCGTAGTGCGCGCTGCTGGCTAGACGTGCTCCCGGTTGTATCCGGATCTCGTAGAACTCCACGGATTTTTCCTGGTGCAGGGGTGAAAGCGTGCGGATGCGACATTCCTGGTCAGCGCGAAACAGCGTCGCAGGATCATTGCCATAAACCACCTCGATACCCGCGCTGGCGTTCGGATCATCCACCAGCTCACCGATGCTGATACCAAAGGCCTGTGCAATACGATAGGTGACAGCGAGCGTCGGGTTGGCGCGGCCGCGCTCTATCTGGCTGAGCATGGAGCGGCTTACGCCGGAGGCGGCGGCCAGCTGTTCGAGCGTGAAGCGATGCTGCTGCCGCAGTTCCGTTACCCGCTGGCAGAGAAATTCACTGGCGGGATCTGTGCCGCTCCCGGCTACGGCGCTGCCGCGGCGCAGGCTGATTGACTGCGAGGGCTCGGGCCCGGGGTCTTCGGCCTGGTCGTGGGGAGCTGGCATATCGACGTCCCGCTGTCAGTGGCTGTAGCCGGGGGGTGGCACAAAAGCGCGGTGGTGGGTTTCCAGAAGCCGGGCCACGGCGAGACTCGTGCGGTCACCCATGTGCGCGGCGGCAATCTGGCAGCCCACGGGCAGGCCGTCGCGGGTTGTGCCCAGGGGCACCGCGGTGGCCGGCAGTAGCGCATTCAACGTGAGTCCCGCCCAGCGCAGAATCTCCGTGTAGGGCCGCGCCACGCCATCGACATGCAGCAATCTGGACTGCATGTCCTCGGCATGATCGTGGGGAAAGGCCGGCACATGTGCACAGGGACACAGCAGCACATCGTATTCAGTAAAGAAGCTGGCCCAGGCCCGGCGGCTGCGCATGCGTATCTCGTTCTGTCGCAGCCAGTCGCGGTGTGACAGGGCGATGCCCCGCATCTGCAGCAGCGGCTCGCTCATGTCCTCCGGATCGGCCTTTGCCACCATGTCCGCCGCCAGCTGGCGCACACCCGCCGGCATGTCCGCGCCGATGACCGAAAGCATAAGCTGGGTGTAGTTGTGGTGGTTGGCCTCGGGATCGATATCCGGTCGCGCCTTGCGATCCACACTGGCGCCAAGTCTCTCCAGGCAGTCCGCCGCCGCCTCGACGTGCTCGGCAATGACCGGATCCACCGGACAGAAGCGGTCGTCGGACCACACGGCAACGCGCAGTTGGCGGACATCATCAAAGGCAGCCTGTGGCAGCGTGAAGGGGTGCGCCGTCGCCACCCCGGGCGCCGGGCCGACCAGGACATCGAGCGCCTTTTCGAGATCGTCGACGCAGGTCGCCAGTGGTCCGGCAACGGACAGATCCGGCTCTGAGAGCACGTCCTCACCCGGTGGCACATGCCCCTGCAGGCTGATAAGGCCATAGGTGGGTTTGTGGCCGAATACGCCGTTGAAATGACACGGTGTCCGGATGGAGCCGCCGATGTCCGAGCCCAGTTCCAGCGGCGTCAGGCCCGCAGCGAGGGCAGCAGCTGCGCCACCCGATGAGCCGCCGCAGGTACGATCCGTGCGCCAGGGATTACTGGTCACGCCGTAGACATCATTGAATACCTGCAGGTCTGCGCTCATGAAGGGAACGTTGGTCTTGCCAAAAACGACGGCACCGGCGTCTATGTAGCGCTGGACGGCCGCCGCGTTGCGCTCGGGGACGCTTTCGGCGCGATCGGGAATGCCGCCGACAGTAACCAGCCCGGCGGTACAGTAGGCATCCTTGATGGTGATCGGCACGCCGTGGAGAGGCCCCCAGTCTTCGCCCCGGGCCGCCGCTTCGTCCGCCGCCCGGGCGCGCGCCAGCGCGGCATCGCTGGCTGTGGCCACCACGGCGTTGATGTCGCCGTTGAAAGTATCAATCCGGTCGAGAAAAAAAGTCAGGACGTCAACAGCAGAGATCTGCTGGGCTTTGATGTCGTCGGCGATGCCGAACGCGCTGCGGTAAAGAAGGCTCATGGGCACGATCCTGTGGCTGTCGGGCTGCAGGCCCGATCATACTGCAAACGAGCGCGGGATTCCCACGGGCGCATGCATCCAACACAGTCGCATGAATCCAACACGGGCGCATGCATCCGGGCAGCACGTGCTTCGACCCGGCTTTGGGCGGGCCTGTCATGAAAAATTCATAAAACGCCGCTTTTAGTCACATTCCTGTCATTGAAGTTACCTAGCCTGAAGACATGCGAGCATTTGACGGCATAGCATCAATCGATCGGCAGTGGTTACTCGCCACCCGTGGTTCCTCGTTCTGGATTCTGCGGCACAGTCGAGGCCTGTCACGCAGCGCCGATGGCTATCTCTACGTCATCATCCCCCTGTTGCTCGCCGCGATGACGACTCCCGGCATCCTTTTGCTGCAGCATGCTGCGATTGCCTTCAGCGTCGAGCGCGCCGTTTACTGGGTTCTGAAGAACAGCTTCCGTCGCCGTCGTCCTGCGGCACTGCTGCCCGGATTTCACAGTCGCATTACCGCAGCCGACCAGTTCAGCATGCCCTCGGGCCATACGTCCGGCGCGTTCCTGTTTGTCACGCTGCTCGTCGTGCACTACGGTCCGGGCGCCGCGGTTCTTTACCCCTGGGCAGTGGTAGTCGGCATGTCGAGGGTGCGTCTGGGCGTGCACTTTCCCAGTGACATCGTGCTGGGTGCCATTCTCGGTGCGTCGCTGTGTGTGCTGACGGCAGGGTATCTTGTGTGAGTCAGTCCACCCGCGGCAGGCTGGCGCTGCGCAGAATCCCGACGAGCCCCACGGCCATCAGCAGCCAGAGAACGCTGGTGGTGCCGAATCTGGCGTCGATTATCCCCAGGCCCGCGCCGCTGAACAGAAATACGCCAAGTACCGTGTTGCTGACAGCGGTGTAGCTGGCGCGGTTCCCGCTGTCTGCCATATCAACCAGGTAGGTTTTTCGGCCGATACGTGCGCCCTGATGCGCGACGGCGCACAGGAAGATCAGCAGCCCCCCTGCCAGAGCGCTGCCCAGCAATCCGGGCGCCGAGTAATGCGCGAGCAGGGTGCCGCCCATTGCGAGCACAGATAAAGCCGCGCCTGCGGCCATGACCCGATGCGATGCACTGTCAGACCAGTAGCCCCAGAGGGGTGCCGATAGCAGGCCGGCCAGGCCCTCTGCGAGCAGCAGGGCGCCCAGATCGTAGCCATCGCCATTGCCTGCCGCGCGCAGCATCAGCACAACGTAGGGAATGGCAAACGCCGTGGCGACCAGCAATATGCGGGCGATGACGAAGTCGCGGAAGGCACGATCCGTGCGCAGCAGCGCGAGGCTCCTGATGGCCTCGGTGACGGCATTGCCCCCGCCTTCGGTCGCGCCCGGGACTTCCGGAATACGGGCATACAGTGCAGCTGCCAGCAGCCACGCCACGGCGGAAAACGCAAGCAGGCCGGTAAACAACCCGGTTTGACCTGTTTCGCTCGCGGCGTCGAGGCTGCCATAAAGCATCAGGCCCGCGGCCATGGCCAGTGTAATGAGGCCCGCGACCGAGCCCGCGAGGCCGGTGAGACGGCCGCGGCGGCTTTTCGAGACCGTCTTGCCCAGCACATCCTTTGCCGCCACCGAGCACACGCCACGCGCCAGGCTGAAAACGGCAAGCAGGCCGACAATCGCCAGCCCCAGGGCGTGGCCGCGCAGCCAGATAATCGAGGGAATCATGCCGATCAGGCACAGGGCCTGCACGACGCTGCCCGCGACCCAGAAGTTCCGGCGCACCGCGTGCTGTCGCACACGCTGGGCAACGAACAGCTGAGGCAGCAGCGACAGGGATTCCCGCACGGGCACAAGCAGCGCAATGTAGATGGCGGGTGCGGCCAGTGAGGACAGCATCCAGGCCAGAACAATTCGGCTGCTGGTGAGGGCATCGCCGGTTTTTGTGAGAATCTGCGACAGCAGCTGCAGCGTGAAGGCAAGCGGCTGCCTGCTGCATGCCGCATCGGGAATGTCGCGACAGACCCGCGCGTCCTCATCTTCCGCAATGCGCGCGTAGAAGCGCTCAAAGATGTCGCGCTCTACCCTCGCCACGGAATCGGTTTTCTGCATGCGTGTATCCCTGGTGTCGGCGGCAAGACGGCTACTTTAACGCAGGGAATGCAGAAACTGCAGATGATTCTGGTACTGCGACAGGATGTCGTGATTGATCTGTTCTGGCGTCCAGTTCATCACACAGTAGTCCTGACCGCCCTCCGTGAGATGAACCTCCGCACGGTAGAACTTGTCCTCTTCACCGAGCTCCTCGATGGATTCTGAGGCGATGCCGGCCGATGGCATGGGGTGTGGTCGGCACCGCACGCGGTAGACAAAATCGATCTCGTCGCCATGCAGGGCTTCGAGGTGCAGGGAGCCGTTCTCTGCGAGCTCATCGATAACCCGGGCGTGCACATCGTGGTTTTCGAGCTCCGATGCGAAATCCTGCATGGCCTTGGTCACGGTCACCTGCATGAAATCCCGGACCGCGGTCTCACCCGGATAATACAGCAGAGTTGTAAGCCCCTGGCGCCAGTCCCCGGGAAGATTGACATAAGGCGTCACTGTCTGGGTCATGCGCTTGGCGACGTCCGTGCGCAATGCGCTCCCAAAGCCCCAGATGGCGCCCAGCAGAGCGAGCGAGAAGGGCAGGGCGCTGGCGATGGCCGCTGTCTGCAGCGAGGACAGGCCGCCTGCAAGCAGCAGCGCGATGGAGATCAGTGCGATCAGTGCGGTCCAGAATATGCGCTGCGGCGCGGGAGTATCGTCGCGGCCGTTTGCGCACAGCATGTTCAGGACCATGGCGCCGCTGTCGGCCGACGTCACGAAGAATACGACCACCATAAGCAGCGATATACCGGAGAGAATCGTGGTCATGGGCAGGTATTCAAGGAAGCTGAAGAGTGCCACGGACTGGTTTTCCTGCACGGCCTCACCGAGCTGCGTTGCCCCGCCATGCAGGATGAGCTCAATTGCACTGTTGCCGAAAATACCCATCCACATCAGCGTGAAGCCGCAGGGCACCAGCATGGCGCCGAGCACGAATTCGCGGATAGTGCGCCCGCGGGAAATCCGGGCAATGAACAGGCCGACAAACGGTGACCAGCTCAGCCACCAGCCCCAGTAAAAAATGGTCCAGCCGCCCAGCCAGTCCGTCGGGTCATAGGCATAAAGGTTGAAGGTGTTGGTCACCAGGTCGCCTATGTAGGCGCCAAAGTTTTCAACCGTACCCTGCAGGATGATCACGGTGGGCCCGGCAAGCAATACGCCGAACAGCAGGATAAAGGACAGGCCGATATTCAGTTCTGACAGGCGCTTGATGCCGGCGTCGAGCCCGAGCACCACTGAGACCGTTGCCAGCGCCATGGTGCCAATGATCAATACAACCTGGACGCCCGGTGATATCGCTACGCCGAACAGGTAATTCAATCCGCCGTTAATCTGCAGAACCCCCAGGCCCAGGCTGGTGGCGACGCCACAGGTTGTGCAGACGATAGCGAAGACATCGATGGCGGACCCGAACGGACCATAGATGCGCTCGCCGACAATCGGGTAGAACGCCGAGCGCAGCGTCAGCGGGAGACCATGGCGAAACGCAAAATAAGCCAGTATCAGCGCGACAATGGCATAGATGGCCCAGGCATGCAGACCCCAGTGAAAGAACGTGAGCCTCATGGCCTCCGCCGCTGCCGCCGGCGTGCCTCCCTCGCCAAGTGGCGGCGCGAGGAAGTGCATGACCGGCTCGGCGACGCCAAAAAACATCAGGCCGATACCCATTCCTGCCGCGAACAGCATGGCAAACCATGACAGGTAGGAATAGGTGGGCTCTGAGTGATCGGGCCCCAGCTTGATGTCCCCGGCGCGGGACAGACTGAACACGGCAACGCTGATGAGGATGATGGCAACGACCAGCAGATAATACCAGCTCGCGTAGTGAACGATGCCCTGCAGCAGCGACTGGAATACCGTCTGGCTGCCTTCAGGCCAGATGCTGGCAACAACGACCAGCAGCAGCAGCAGCCCGGTTGCGGGCCAGAAGACAGTGTGGTCCACAAAAAACTGCGGTGGCTTTTCAGGCTCCATGAACGGCTCGTCTTTGTATCCGGCAAAAAGTGCGATAAAGGGTAGCATACTGAGAAGTCATGCCGTTTGGGCAGGTAGTAATGGACCAGGGGGAAACTGACCATTTGTCATCGGATACTTTATAATCCATTGTTTTAAAAGAAAAATAAGCGAATTTGGCTGCATGGTGTATTTTGCAGATACTTTGATCTATAATGATTTCATATCAAGCAGTAAGTCATGTGCCGAAAGCGGTCCTTCCTTAAGAGGAAGATCGTTCAGGCACGTTTTTGTTTTTGCAGGTCAATTTGAAACCAAGAGAGGGGTTTTTCATGAGTCGACGTCCCACGTCCAGCCGCAAGCGTCTCAGTCATGCGGTAGTGTCCGCAGTCGCCAGCACCGTCATTGCCGGGGGGGTACAGGCGCAGTTGGAAGAAGTTATCGTGACCGCCACCAAGCGCTCTGCGAGCACCCAGGATATCCCGCTCAGTATCCAGGCCATGGGGCAGAACAGCCTCGACCAGATGGGTGTCGGCAATTTCCAGGATTACCTGGTGGAGCTGCCGGGTGTGACCGCGGGGGGCAGCGGCCCTGGCCAGAACACGATTTACATCCGCGGTATCGCCTCAACCACGCCCAACCTCACGACAGCGGGCGTTGCGGGGCTGTCGCCCAACGTCGCGTTTTATCTCGACGAGCAGCCTCTGGTGCAGCCCGGCAGGAACCTCGATGTCTACACCGCAGACCTGAATCGCGTCGAGGTGCTGTCGGGGCCCCAGGGAACGCTGTTCGGGGCCAGCTCCCAGGCCGGTACCGTGCGGCTGATTACTAACAAGCCGGACTTCACGGGTACATACGGCAAGCTTAAAGCCGGAACATCATTCACCAAGGGTGGTGAAATGAGCAACAACATTGAGGGTGTTCTCAACCTGCCGGTAAGTGACAAACTGGCGCTGCGCGGCGTTGTCTATGCCGACAACATGGGTGGCTACGTCGACAATGTGCCCGGCACGCAGTCGCTCCGGGAAAGTGCGCGATTCCGCCCGGAAGGGACGGTGCGTCCCAACGGTGAAGCAGTCAGTACGCGCCGCGCCGGTTTCCAGTCTACGTCCGACCTGAGCGACGTGACATTTCTGGATGCGGATAACGGCAATATCGTCGAGGATGATTACAATGATACAACCTACTCAGGCTTTCGTCTGTCAGGCCTGTACCTGATCAACCAGGACTGGAGCCTCCAGGTCTCGCACATGCAGCAGCAGCTGGATAGCGACGGTGTGTTCTACTCGGATCCGGACATCGACGATTACGAAGTAACCCGTTTTACCGATGATTCCCTCGCGGATGAGTTCCACAACACGGCGGTAACGCTGGAAGGCCGCGTCGGTGAGCTGGAAGTGCTGTACACCGGCGCGTTTACCGATCGCGAAACGACTCAGCGGGTTGATTATTCGGACTACATGTTCGTTGGCCAGTACCTGCCCTACTACATCTGCGATGGGTCTGTCTCCTACCCGGGCGATGCGGCACCTTCGGGCACCTGTCAGCCACCCAACCTGTTGGTCAACAGCACGACTGACACAGAGGTGCAGACGCACGAAATCCGTATCAATACGCCCGAGGACCGGCCGCTGCGGGCGACCTTCGGTGCCTTCTACAGCGATCTGGAGCTGGCAGAGCGCAACGACTTTGTCTATCCCGGATCCACGCGGGTGGATGGCTTCGGCGTGCAGACCGGCTTTTCGCCGAATTTCCCGTTCCAGACCGGCTTCACCTCCGATCCCGGTCCGTTTCCTGCCGGCACAAATTTCCGCAACGATGTGCTGCGCACCGACGAGCAGGTCGGGGTATTTGGTGAGGCGACCTATGACGTCACGTCGGAGCTGGCGCTGACGGTCGGTGCGCGCTGGTACGATATCGAAGTGGATCTTGAAGGCGGCGCTAACTCTTCATTCTGCAACCTGTTTCAGCCCGACGTCGACGCCTTCGGTACCGATATCTCTGACCTTTATAATGACGATGGCCAGATCACCTTCCGCGGCACCTGTAATCCGGAAGAGCAGATTACCTACACGATGGATACCATTGACCAGGCGCCAGACCAGGTTGCCGCTGCGCTGCGCAATGCGCCCGATGTCGCCCAGACCGATGGTGTGATCGGCAAGGTGTCACTCTCCTGGCGCCCGAATGCCGATCAGCTGTGGTTCGTGACCTTGTCTGAAGGCTTTCGTGCCGGTCTGTTGAACCGCCCCGGCGGTGCGGGTGGCCCCGGTGATTTCCGCGTGCCCTTCGCCCTTGATACAGACGACGTCACCAATTACGAAGTTGGCTGGAAGCTCGATATGGCAGACCAGTCCCTGCGCTTTAACGGCAGTCTGTTTTACGTGGAAATTGAGGATCTGCAGACAACGATTTTCGACCCCAGCATTACCAACCTGTTTTTCTCGGATAATGCCGCGAATGCGGAAATCCTGGGTCTTGAGGGCAACGTGACCTGGGCGCCTGCCTCTGTCCCCGGCCTGACCATGACAGGTGCCTTCTCGTTCCTCGATACCGAGATCACGGACGTTCTGACCCCTACCGATGACGTCCGTGAGGGCGACGAACTGGCGTTCGCACCACAGTTCCAGGGTAACCTGCGAGCGCGCTACGGATGGGATCTCGACAATGGCATGCGCGCGCACGTCATGCCGCACCTTTCCTATTCGGATGCAGCGTTCACCGACATCATCACCATCAACCGCATGGAGCTGGATTCCTGGCTGATGGTCGGTCTCACGGCGGGCGTGAGCACTGCATCGTGGACCGCAGAGGTGTTCGTCGACAACCTGACCGATGAGGCGGCAGAACTCTCCGGTGGCTTTGTCTTTGACCGCAAGCGGGTCACGCTCGCCCGACCACTCACTGCCGGTGTCCGCGTCAACTACGATTTCAACTGATGGGGACGCCGTGAGCGTCGCACCGCCGTTTGACGAGGCGGCCGTTCGCTCGCGTATGCGTGCCGGTGATTTTACCGGTGCGCTTGACCTGCTGACGCCGGATTCGGCGGATGCGACTGCGGATCGTCTCTACCTGGGCGCGGTGTGCCACCGCTTTCTCGGCCAACCCGCGGCGGCTGAAGCCTGCCTGTCGCGGGTGTTCGACGCGGATCCGGAGCATGGGCACGCCCTGCAGGAGCAGGGGCATCTGTGTCGGGATCGCGGCGATTCAGACGCTGCACTGGCCGCCTACTCGCGGGCCAGCAGGAGCAACCCGTCCCTCGTTGCCGCTTTCCGCGGCCAGCTGGAGATACTGGAAGCACGCGGTCAAAGCGACGCCTGCGTACAGGTCAGGGCCCAGCTGGCCCGGCTCGAGCAGCTGCCGCGCCCGCTTGTCGCAGTGACCGACCTGCTGGCTCGCGGCCGCCTGTTGCAGGCAGAAAAGCTCTGCCGGCGTTTTTTGCAGCAGTCGCCCCGCCACGTGGACGGCATGCGGCTGCTGGCGGACATCGGCATGCGCTTCGGGGCCCTGGAAGAGTCGGAGTTTCTGCTCGAGAGCGCCGCGTCTTTTGAACCGGACAACCTGCCAGCGCAGATTGATTATGTTCGCGTACTGGCCCGGCGCCAGCGATTCGCGGCGGCGCAGCGGCAGGCGGCACTGTTGAGCGACAGGCATCCCGGCAATCCGCAGCTGCAGTCCCTGCACGCGGTGCAGTGCCTGCAGGCGGGCGATTATGAGGCCGCTCTCAGCGGTTTTCGTGCGGTGCTGGAGGCATTGCCGGGTGATCCGGTGACGCTGACGGCCCAGGGACATGCGCTGAAGACCCGCGGCGACAGCGAGAATGCGGTGGCCTCCTATCGTGCCGCCCTCGACAGCAGTCGTCGCTATGGCGAGGCGTGGTATTCTCTTGCCAACCTCAAGACCTACCGTTTCAGCGATCGCGACATCGCCGTCATGGGTGAGCTTCTCGACAATGCTGATCTCGCCACGGCGGATCGGGTTTTTCTGTGCTTTGCACTTGCTAAAGCGCTGGAAGACCGCCGCGATTTCGCGGAATCCTTCGCGCGTTACGCCGAGGGCAATCGTCTCAAGCGCGGCGCCAGCCGCTACGACGCCGATGCAGTTTCCCGCGAGCTGTCGCTGCAGGGTCAGCACTGTGGCGCTGCACTGTTCCGTGCCCGCTCGGGTGCCGGTTCGCCGGCGCGGGATCCGATCTTCATTGTCGGCATGCCGCGTTCGGGCAGCACGCTTCTGGAGCAGATCCTGTCCTCGCATTCACAGGTGGATGGCACCCAGGAGCTGCCCAATGTGCTGGCCATGAGCCAGCAGCTGCGGCGCCGAAAGGTCGGTGGGGATGTGCCGGGGTACCCGGACATCCTCGAGTTTCTCGACGCCGATGAGCTGCGCGCACTGGGCGAACAGTTTCTGGCCGATACGCAGATTCATCGTCAGGGCGCGCCCCGGTTCATCGACAAGATGCCCAATAATTTCCGTCACATTGGTCTTATCCACCTCATGCTGCCGAACGCGCGCATCATCGACGCCCGGCGTGAACCCATGGCCTGCGGCTTCAGCAATTTCAAGCAGCTTTTCGCTGAAGGCCAGGAGTTTAGCTACGATCTTGAGGACACGGGGCGTTATTATCGTGAGTACGTGTCACTCATGGCGCACTGGGATGCGGTGCTGCCGGGCCTCGTGCTGCGAGTACAGCACGAGGACGTGCTCGACGACCTGGAGGGCCAGGTGCGGCGCATGCTCGACTACCTCGACCTGCCGTTTGAGGACAGCTGTCTGCGTTATTTCGAGACCGAGCGTGCCGTGCGCACGCCCAGCTCAGAACAGGTGCGCCAGCCTATCTACCGTCATGGTCAGGAGCAGTGGCATAATTACGCTGCGTGGCTGGATCCGCTGCGGCGGGCGCTGGGGGAATCCCTGGCGCCGCCGCTGCGCGGGTCCGGTGC
>JBHEPQ010000039.1:0-4031 GCA_046260215.1 Chromatocurvus sp. | reverse complement strand
GGATCCTAGATTCGACGTCATCACGATGACGGTGTTGCGAAAGTCCACCGTGCGACCCTGCCCATCGGTCAGGCGGCCATCCTCCAGCACCTGCAGAAGGATATTGAAGACATCCGGGTGCGCTTTTTCAACCTCGTCCAGCAGCAGCAGCGAATAAGGACGCCGGCGCACAGCCTCTGTCAGGTAGCCACCCTCCTCATATCCGACATAGCCGGGGGGCGCACCGATCATCCGCGCCACGGAGTGTTTCTCCATGAACTCGGACATGTCGATGCGCACCATGGCCTGCTCGCTGTCAAACAGGAATTCCGCGAGGGATTTGCATAATTCTGTCTTGCCGACACCCGTGGGGCCCAGAAAAAGAAAGGAGCCATTGGGCCGGTTGGGGTCGGACAGTCCGGCGCGGGAGCGCCGCACGGCGTTGGCGACCGCCCCTACGGCCTCGTCCTGCCCCACCACGCGTCGGTGCAGGGAGTCTTCCATCCGCAACAGTTTATCCCGATCGCCCTCCAGCATCTTGGCGACGGGAATGCCCGTCCATCGCGAGACAACCTCAGCAACCTCCTCTTCGGTAACATTATTGCGCAACAGGGTGCGCTCAACGGTTTCCGCCGCCTGGGCCTGCGCAAGCTGCTTTTCGAGTTCGGGAAGTCGACCGTACTGAAGCTCGGACATCCGAGTCAGATCACCACTGCGGCCCGCCGCCTCCAGCTCCAGCTTGGCCTGCTCGATCTCGCTCTTGATCTGGGCCGCACCCTGCAGGGAGGCCTTTTCCGCTTTCCAGATTTCCTCCAGATCAGAATACTCGCGTTCAACTTTTTCAATCTGCTCGTTGAGCAGATCCAGCTGTTTCACCGCCCCGACGTCCTCATCCTTCTTCACGGCCTCGCGCTCGATCTTGAGCTGGATGAGACGACGTTCCAGGCGGTCCATCGCTTCGGGTTTGGAGTCTATTTCCATGCGAATACGACTGGCGGCCTCATCTACCAGGTCGATAGCCTTGTCCGGCAGCTGCCGATCCGTGATGTAGCGCTGGGACAGCTTCGCCGCTGCAATAATGGCGCCATCGGTGATATCGACGCCATGGTGAACCTCATAGCGCTCCTTGAGACCGCGCAGAATCGCGATGGTGTCTTCCTCATTCGGTTCATCCACAAGAACCTTCTGGAAACGACGCTCCAGTGCCGCATCCTTTTCTACATGCTGGCGGTATTCGTTCAGCGTGGTCGCGCCCACGCAGTGCAGCTCGCCCCGGGCCAGCGCCGGTTTCAGCATGTTACCGGCGTCCATGGACCCCTCGGCCTTGCCGGCACCGACCATGGTATGCAGCTCATCGATGAACAGGATCACGCGCCCCTCTTCCTTGGAGAGCTCGTTGAGCACGGCCTTCAGGCGCTCCTCGAAGTCGCCGCGGAACTTGGCACCGGCGAGCAGCGAACCGAGGTCCAGGGAAAGAACACGTTTGTCACGCAGACCCTCGGGGACCTCACCGTTAACGATGCGCTGGGCGAGGCCCTCGATAATGGCAGTCTTGCCGACGCCGGGCTCGCCGATCAGAACCGGGTTGTTCTTGGTACGCCGCTGCAGCACCTGGATGGTGCGGCGAATCTCGTCGTCGCGGCCAATTACGGGATCTAGCTTTCCGTCCCGGGCCTGCTCCGTAAGATCGACGGTATATTTTTCCAGCGCCTGTCGCGACTCTTCAGCCTCGGGATTGTCAACCGATTGCCCGCCGCGCACAGACGCGATCGCCGCCTTCAGCCCGTCCGGCGTAACGCCGCACTGATCCAGCAGCCTGGCCACTTCCGAACCACTGCTCTCCAGCATCGCCTGCAGCACCAGCTCACTGGAAATATAGTTATCGCCCGTCTGCTGCGCGAGCTTGTCAGTCAGGTTGAGAATACGGCCAAGCTCATTGGAGATGTGTATATCACCACCGCTTCCGGAGACGGTGGGCATGGCGGCGATGGCGCCGCTCACCGCGGTCGCCAGAGCCGTGGGGTCGCCACCTGCTTTTTGCAGCAGCGGCCGCGCCGAACCGCCCTGCTGGGCAAGCAGCGCCGAAAGCAGGTGTACAGGCTCAATAAAATTGTGGTCTTTGCCAAGGGCAAGTGATTGCGCGTCGGCCAATGCGTTCTGCAGCTGGTTGGTCAGTTTGTCCATTCTCATCAGTCTTCCTCCTGTCCGGCAGTGCACTGCAAAGCAGCGCCTGCGCCGGCTTAATTGATATCTATAATATGGGGCCGAAAAAGACCTGTTTCAAGCAGGGTTATCGATCGCAGGATCAGCCTTTGATGAGAATCACAGAAGCCATGCGCCCTGTCACGCCATCGCGCCGGTAGGAAAAGAAGGTAAGCGGTGAAGACGCGGTGCATCGGCTGTCGGCAGCAATAGTCGCAACGCCAAGGGCGGCCAGGCGCCAACGCGCGAGTGCACGCAGATCTGCCAGAAAGTGTCCCGCGCGCGCGGACGGGCGAAAGCACGCCTTGATTGCCGCCGCCTGCGCCGGGGCGGCGTCTGCACAGAACGCCTCACGCACCTCAGGGCCAACCTCGAAAGCCCCGGGCCCGATACACGGTCCCAACCAGGCCATCAGGTCCGCGGGTTCGCAATCCATGGCTGATACCGTGGTGTCGAGAACCCCGCCCGCCAGGCCGCGCCACCCGGCGTGGGCCGCCGCGATCACGCTACCGCTGCGGTCGCACAGCAGAACCGGCAGACAGTCAGCCGTCAGTACCGCACAGGCGATCCCTGGGTGGCGGCAGATCGAGGCATCGGCTCGCGAGCCGTTACCGTCGATGGCGACGTCAACCACGCGGGTGCCGTGTACCTGATCGAGCCAGGCAACAGGGTTACCCCCGGGCAGTGTAGAGTGCAGAATGCGCCGATTGCTGGCAACCGCAGCCGGGGAGTCCCCGACGTGAGAGGCAAGGTTCAGACTCCGCCAGGGCCCGTTGCTGACTCCGCCCTCGCGCGTGGTGGTCAATGCCAGCACATTATCCGGAAACCCGGTGCAGGGCGCTTCAACCGCCATGACCATCGGGCGGATCCTCCGCCGCAAGCGTTGCCAGCAATCCCTGCAGGTCTTCCGGCAACGGACAGGCAAACACCATTTCCTGCTCGTCTCGCGGATGCAGCAGCCGCAGTTCACGTGCATGCAGAGCCTGGCGGGGAAAGGCGCGAAGAGCATCGACCAGCAGCTGGCTGGCACCGGCCGGTATCTTCGGGCGGCCCCCGTACACCGGATCACCCACCAGGGGGTAATGCCGGTGTGCCAGGTGCACACGTATCTGATGCGTGCGCCCCGTCTCGAGACGAACCCTGACGTGCGTATGATGGCCAAAGCGACGCGCGACCCGGTAATGCGTTATCGCCGATTTGCCGCCCTGGTGGACAACCGCCATTTTCTTGCGCTGGCGCGGGTGCCGCCCCATCGGCGCGTCGACCGTTGCGCCACCGGTCATCGCGCCGATACATACCGCATCGTACTGCCGCCCGACGCTGCGCGCCTGCAGTTGCTCCACCAGGTGGGCGTGCGACTGCAGCGTCTTTGCCGCCACCATGATGCCCGAAGTGTCCTTGTCCAGGCGGTGCACAATGCCACCACGCGGCAGCTGGCTCATGGCCGCGTGGTGATTGATCAGGGCGTTGACCAACGTTCCGTCCCGGTGCCCGGCCGCAGGGTGGACCACAAGCCCGGCGGGTTTGTCGAGCACCAGAATACTGTCGTCCTCATAGATGATATCGAGGGCCATCGGCTGCCCCTGCCAGCCGACGGCAGCCTCCAGCTCCGCGGACAGGCGCAGTCTGGCGCCCGGTGGAACCTTCTCCCGGGGACGTAAAGGAACACCGTCTACCGTCAGCGCGCCGTCGCGAATCCAGGCCTGCAGTCTCGATCGGGAAAAGTCGGGAAACAGCCGCGCAGCCACCTGATCAAAGCGCTCTCCCGGCGCGACCTCCTCGGCTGTGGCACTCGCCTCTATACGTTCAACCATCATGTTCAGCCATCACGTTCAACTATCACGTTCAAC
>JBHEPQ010000035.1:0-5063 GCA_046260215.1 Chromatocurvus sp. | reverse complement strand
GGCCTGTGGCGACATCGGACCGGGACGCATGACGCAGCCCGCCGCGATCGCCGACAGCGCTGCGCAGCTGTTTTCCTCCGGCGCGCTGGCGGGCCTGCGCGTGGTGATTACCGCGGGACCGACACGCGAAGCGCTCGACCCGGTGCGTTACCTGAGCAACCACAGTTCCGGCAAGATGGGGTTCGCCCTGGCCGAGGCGGCCGTTGACGCCGGCGCCGTGACCCACTTGATCAGCGGTCCGGTGGTGCTGGAAACGCCTGTCCATGTCACCCGTCACAATGTCGAGACAGCGCGCGACATGCTCGCTGCCAGTGAAGAACTGACGTCAGACTGCGATATTTTCATCGCCTGTGCCGCGGTCGCGGACTATCGACCCGCGCAGGTGTCACCCATGAAGATAAAAAAGCATGAGGAAACGCTGGAGCTCCTGCTGGAGCGTAACCCGGACATCGTGGCCGCTATTGCAGCGACCAGCCCGCGGCCGTTTACCGTCGGCTTTGCTGCTGAAACCGGGGATCCCGTGATGTACGCGCGGGAAAAGCTAGAGCGCAAAAACCTCGACCTGATCGTTGCCAATGACGTCTCGCGCGATGACATCGGCTTCAACAGCGACAACAATGCGGTAACTCTGGTCTGGTCCTCCGGCAGCAGACCGCTTGCCATGGCCTCCAAGAAAACCATCGCCAGACAGATCATCACGGAAATCTCCGCCCTTCGCTGCGCGAGCGTTGCCGACGTAACCGTTCCACAATCCCCGTCGCCGTAATACACTGCCGCGACTCGGGGGAGTAGGGCGCTATGCTGAAACAAAAAACCAGAAAAAATGCGGCAGCACGCGATGCCCACGGGATTACGGCGGGCGCCAACGGCCTGTATAGCATCATCCTGCAGAGCCTCGCGCTGATACTGGCAACCCTGACAGGAGTAATCGTCTTTCTTGTTCTTATGCGCCAGCCCTTGCTCGAGCGCGGCCTTGTTGCACTCGTCACTGATGGCTTCGCAGAACAGCGCGCGCAGGCGGTTGCTGCGCAGCTCGTCTCATTCAACAGGCGGGCGAAAAGCGCGGCGCAGAGCGGGGCAGTAAGACAGGCAGTGGCGGATGACGCAATGCAGACCGTGGCCGCTGCGCAGAAACAGCTGCTCGATGCGTTCCCGGAGGCCGTCAGCCTGCGCCTTCTGCGCCTGTCGGACATGGGCACTGCCGAGCGCACCGAGGATGGGCTGGGCCTGCGCAACCACATTGAAGTGGATCTGGTTCGCCGCGCGAGCAATGGCGAGCAGTCCGGCCCTGAAGCCTACCGGGTGGCTGGGGATTGGCTGATCTCCATCGCTATTCCGGGGGCAGAGTCCCCGGAGACGGGCGCCGGGCGCCGGGCTGTGTTACTGGTAACGCTGCCGCCGACATTCTTCAGGGCGGCGTTGACCAGCGGCGACGGTAAACCGGGTGGGCTGGCCATTGAGCAGCGCTACGTAGGCGCACGCAACACTGAGAGCACCATCATCGCCGGCGCAGCAGCAGTTAATGATGACACGGCGCGTGCCGCCATACCGGATACCCCCTGGACCCTTCTTTTTACGCCCTCCGCGTCACTGTTGGCGGACCTGCGCAACGGCATCAAGCCCCCCCTGGGCAGCCTGGCACTACTCGGGCTTGCCGGCATCGCCGGACTGCTTCTTGTCCTGCTCCGGTATCCCGCCCTGCTACGGCGCGAAGTGGAGCGCATCGCGTCAGCGGCCGAGCACCGCACGCCGTTTACACTGCGCGCGCCGGAGCTGGTACCGCTGGCGCGGGAGTTGCGCAAGCTGACACTGCGGCGGGCACGTCTGGATACAGCCGGCAGCGTTCCGCGCGTTGCCCCCGCTGTGACTACGGGCGACAGACCCCAGAACGCTACCGCACTGACCAGCGTCAGCGGCCCCGCGAGTTCGCTGCCCGGGCACATATTCCGCGCCTATGACATACGTGGCCTGGCAGAGAAGGAGCTCGACGACGAGACCGTCTATCGCATTGGCGCCGCCATCGGCACCATTGCCGGCGGCATGGACGAGCAGACCCTGGTCCTCGGCTACGATGGCCGCGCCAGCAGCGGCCGGATCAAGGCAGCCCTGGAAAAAGCGCTGCTGCAGTCGGGACGGGACGTGATCGATATCGGGCTGGTACCGACGCCGCTGATGTATTTTGCGACGCACAGGACAGGTGCACACTCCGGCGTCATGGTGACCGGCAGCCACAACCCGGCAGAGTACAACGGACTCAAAATCGTGCTGCAGAAGCAGACCCTGGCAGAGGGCAGCATCGACAAAATTCACCACCTGGCGCAGTCGGGAAAGTTCAGCCGGAGCAACGGTCACATGATTCAGCAGGACATCATCCCGGATTACCTCGACGAAGTGATTGGCGACATCGCGATCGCCATGCCGATGAAAATCGTCATCGACGCCGGCAACGGCGCCACCGGACACATTGCACCCAGGCTGTTCGAGGAGCTCGGCTGTGAGGTGGTGTCCCTGTACTGCGAGGTTGACGGCAGCTTCCCGAACCACCCGCCGGACACCGGCAATGAAGACAACCTGCGGGATCTGGCAGCAGCTGTCACCCGGGAGTCGGCAGATTTCGGTATCGCCTTTGACGGGGACGGGGATCGCGTGGCCGCGGTTACCGGCCGCGGCCGAATCATCCGCGCGGACACGCTGCTGATGCTGTTCGCCCAGGATGTTGTCGCCCGCAACCCCGGAGCCGACGTCGTGTACGACGTAAAGTGCAGCAACAATCTGGGACAACTCATCACCCGGCTGGGCGGCCGCGGCGTGCTGTGGAAGACCGGTCATGCACTGATGAAGCAGAAAATGGTCGAGACCGGCGCGATCCTCGGGGGTGAATTTTCCGGACACATGTTTTTCGCTGACCGCTGGTTCGGCTTTGACGATGGCATGTACGCAGCGGGTAGACTGGCCGAGATCCTCAGCAGCGGTGATGACACACTGGACGACCTTATCGAGAGTCTGCCGCAATCTTCCAGCACACCGGAATTCATTCTGCCCGTTGACGAGGCCGACAAGTTCGCCCTGATTCAGGCATTTAAAGAACAGGCGCGATTCCCTGACGGTCGCGTCAACAACCTCGATGGCGTACGCGTCGATTTCAGCCACGGCTGGGGGCTGCTGCGCGCATCCAACACCTCGGCGGCACTCACCGCCAGATTCGAGGGTAGCGACGACGCCGCACTGGAGGATGTCATCAGTGCGTTCAGTCAGCAACTCGCCGCCATTCACCCCGACATCGATTTCAGATTCCAGGAGGACCAGGCGCCAGCCGCGCCGTAATTCCATGTCACTGTCACCCGATGCTGCGATGAACGTCGCCAGGGTTCTTACCGAAGCCCTTCCCTACATACAGCGATTCACCGGCAAGACCATCGTGGTCAAGTTCGGTGGCAACGCCATGGTTGACCCGCTGCTGCACGAAAGCTTCGCCCGGGACATTGTGCTGATGAAGCTGGTAGGAATGAACCCGGTAGTGGTGCACGGCGGCGGTCCGCAGATTGGCTCGTTGCTGGAAAAGCTGAGCATCCCCAGCGAGTTCGTTGACGGCATGCGCGTAACCGACACACAGACCATGGACGTGGTGGAGATGGTGCTCGGGGGCCGCGTCAACAAGGAGATCGTCACCTCTATCAATCGCAACGGCGGCAAGGCGATCGGCGTCACTGGCAAGGACGGGGGCCTGATCCGCGCGCAACGTCTGCAGATTTCCCGCCACAGCCCGGAGATGTCGACCCCCGAGATCATCGATATCGGCCAGGTCGGCGAGGTCAGGCAGATCGATACGGAAATGCTCAACGTTATCCTCGACAGCAATTTTATCCCGGTGATCGCACCGATTGGCGCCGACGATGCGGGCAATACCTACAACATCAACGCCGACCTGGTCGCCGGCAAGATCGCACAGGTCATGCAGGCCGAGAAGCTCATGTTACTGACCAACGTGGCCGGTTTGATGGACAGCGAGCAGAATGTGCTTACCGGGCTGAGCACTG
Organism: Chromatocurvus sp.; assembly: GCA_046260215.1. Lineage (GTDB taxonomy): Bacteria > Pseudomonadota > Gammaproteobacteria > Pseudomonadales > Halieaceae > Chromatocurvus. The sequence goes on along the minus strand of JBHEPQ010000035.1, from coordinate 1,026 downwards.
TCGAAGTCGATGCTCTGATTGCCGACGGCACGGTGCACGGTGGCATGCTGCCCAAGATCAGCTGTGCATTGGAAGCGGTGAAGTCCGGCGTGGGCAGCGCGCACATCGTCGATGGCCGGGTGGCCCACGCCGTACTGCTGGAAATATTCACCGATGAGGGGCTGGGCACAAAAATCACGCGGCGCGGTAGCTGACTCTTCCGGGGTAACTCCCGGAGGGTCACTCCTGAAGGTATGCCCTGAGGGTCAAAGTTGCGGCCAGCGCACTCCATGGCTACGATGTAGCCTGATGACAAAGAGCCCTTTTCATGGTGCAGAAAAAATCCCATCGTCGCCAGGATATCCTCGAGGCATTGGCAGAAATGCTGGAAGCCAGCCCGGGAGAAAAGATCACGACCGCGAAACTTGCGGCCCGGGTGGGCGTTTCCGAGGCGGCACTCTACCGGCATTTTCCCAGTAAGGCCAAGATGTTCGAGGGCCTGATCGAATTCATCGAGGACAGCCTGTTCCAGCGCGTCGCCATTATTCTGCATGAAGAAAACTCGGCGGCGGAACGCTGTGGCAACATGCTGACTCTTCTGCTCACCTTCGCGGAGCGCAACCCCGGAATGGCGCGAATCATGAACGGCGATGCTCTGGCGGGGGAGACCGAGCGCCTGCATCAGCGTGTTGCGCAGCTTTACGAACGCTTTGAAACCCAGATCAAGCAGGTACTGCGTGAAGCCGAGCTGCGCGAGGGGCTGCGCCCGGTGCTGCCGCTGCCCGCGGCGGCCAACCTGCTGGCAGCGGCGGCCGAGGGCAGAATCACGCAGTTCGTGCGCTCCAATTACCGCCGCTCGCCGACGCAGGACTGGCCGCCGCAGTACCAGTACCTGATGCAGCATTTTTTCCGTGACGCGGCTGTCGCAGCGCCCGGGCGCGGGCCGCCCTCGGCGCTCAGGGAGTCCACAGGATAGGCGTGACTAACACAGCCAGCCGCGCTCCCGCACCGCTACCCGGTAGGATCGACTGACCGGCACCTGCATAC
>JBHEPQ010000031.1:0-4318 GCA_046260215.1 Chromatocurvus sp. | reverse complement strand
CGGGTGTCGGAGTCGACGTCGCACGTGACGGCTGTCACCTCAAGCGGTGAGACCACCGGCTCGCTGTCGGACGGAGTCATGCTGTAGAAAGTCAAGCTGGAGTTTGAGGTACCTCCACCTTCCTTGGTGTCCTGGTTTTGCTCCTGTGAGTCACCGCTGCAGGCGCAAAGCGTCACGATGGCAGTTGCCGCGGCAATGCGCAGATACATCTTGTTCATATGTGTTTTCCCCAATTCGCTTAGTGGGCACCAGCAGAGCCTGCCTTCAGTTGCCGAGCCGTTCCTCGCAGGCTTCCCGCGTCTGGCTGATGATTCTCGTCCCGTCCTCTGTTCGACCAAACCAGCCACCGTCACGCTCCGTGCAGCCACGATTCTGATTGGCTGGTGCACCGGCAGCGGAAGATTCCGCCGGCGAATCGTCGCCACATGCCGCAATAAGAACTGTAAGCAGGATAAGCGCTAGCTTTGTGCGCATCTTCATAGCAATAACTCATTCCCTGAGTGGATGGCGGGGCTGCCTATGTTATGACAACCTCGCCTGGGCATAAGGTCGCGGCGCATGCTCGCCACAGTCGCGCCAGCCTGAACGCTACAACAGAATGGTGATCGAGTCGAGCCGGAGTGTTCTGTCTCATCGTGTCGGCAAGAGTGATTGCGAACTCGTCATCGATCACAATCACGCGGGAAATCGCAGCCTGGCTGAGGTCAATGCTATGTGCCTGTGCCTGTGCCTGTGCCTGTGCCTGTGCCTCGAATCAGCCCATGAGGTAAACTTGAAGCTATGAATACACAATACACAGCAATAGTGAAGAACGAAGGCGGCTGGTGGATCGGCTGGGTCGAAGAGGTTCCCGGGGTCAACTGCCAAGAAGCCACCCGTGAGGAGCTTCTGGAGTCGCTCTCCGTCACTCTTAGAGAAGCATTATCCCTAAATCGGGATGATGCTATAAACGCAGCGGGCGATGACTTCGAGGAGTTCAATATCGCACTATGAAACGCCGCGACCTGATTCGATGGCTCGAATCTCATGGTTGTGAGCTGCTCAGGGAAGGCGGCAGGCATTCTTGGTGGCATAACCCCGCTCTCAACAAGCGTTCAGCAGTTCCCCGCCATCGAGAAATAAACGAGAACCTCGCTCGGAAGATTTGTAAAGACCTTGGCGTGCCTCAACCATGACGGCGCAAACAATCTCAAGCATCCGGACGCTCATTACGCTCGCGCCGTTTTTGGAGGGCGGAATAATTGAATCTCCGTTCAATTGCCGTGGCTGATCCGCGAGGCGTTACCTGCCCCCGGGCAGATTTTCGCGAAGGAACCGGGCCAGATTGCCGCCCATAACCTTGCGGATTGTCTCCTCCGGCATGCCTGTCTGTAACATGGTGTCCGTGAGCACGGCGAGTTCTGAAACGTCGAAGGGAACGCTCGTGGCGCCGTCATAGTCGGACCCGAGGGCGACATGGTCCTCGCCTACCAGGTCAATACCGTAACGGATGGCGGCGACGATGCCCTCGGCGGATACGTCGCAGACGGCCGCATCCCAGAAACCCACGCCGATAAGTCCGCCCGCGTCGGCAATGGCGCGCATGAGTTGGTCGTCGATATTCCTCGGCGTGGGGCATTGGCCCTGAAAGCCCGTATGGCTGACCACCAGTGGCCGCGCCGTCAGCTCCAGCACATCGCGCACGCTTTGCGGTGACGAATGCGCGACGTCGATAATCCCGCCCAGCTGGTCGAGGCGATGCACAACGGCTTCACCGAATTCTGTCAGGCCCTGGCCGCCACTGCCGTGAAGTGAGCCGCCGAGGGCGTTGTCGAAGAAATGGTGCAGGCCGAACATGCGGAAGCCGGCCTCGAAAAGCCGGTCGATGCTGGCGAGATCGCCGTCGAGGGCATGCGCGCCCTCGATGCCGAGTACCGCCCCGATGGTTTCCGCGCCAGCCTCGCGGTCCCCCAGCAGCCCGGCAAGGTCTGCAGGGCTGCGCAATAGCGCCAGTGTCTCCGGTTCCGCCTCGGCAATGGCTGCAAGCCTGCCGCCCTGATATAGCGCACGCTCGGTAAGGCTGCCCCAGGTGCGCGGCGGCCAGCGCTGGGCCAGCGCCAGGAACGTGATGTTGTCTCTGGCGTCAGCGCTGTTGCTTTCATAGTTCTGCCCGGCCGGCGTCTTAGTGACGCTGGTAAAGACCTGCAGCGCTACATTGCCGGCGCGCAGGCGCGGCAGATCCACATGGCCGCGTTCGCTACGCTCGGTCAGGTCACGTCGCCAGAGTGTGCTGTCGGTATGCAGGTCGCCTACGACCAGATCCGCGTGCAGCGCCGCGCCCTGCGGTGAAATTACCGCTGGATCGTGGGGCAGGACACGGTTCATGTTATTTTCGACCATGCGCGGGGCGAGGGCGAAAAACAGGCCGACGACAATGATCAGTATCAGCAGGGGCAGGCGAAGTGTTTTCATGGGCGTATCACCGGGGCAAATCCGGGTGTCAGTTTATTACCCGCATGGCCTCATAATCACGATCGCGGTATAAAGTAATTGAGGAAAAGCAACGAGTGACCGACCCTGCCCCATCGCAACACGAAGGTATGATTGTCCTGCAGAGCAACCGCACCGAGGGTCTGCTGGAGCTGGCTCTGGGGTGGCTGAATCGGCATCCGCTGCACCCCCTCGATCGCACGGTTTTCCTGGTGCAGAGCAACGGCATCGCCCAGTGGCTGAAAACCTCTTTTGGCGAGCTCCAGGGGCAGCCCGGTCGCGGCATCTGCCTGGGCACCGATGTCATGCTGCCGGCGCGCTTTCAGTGGGAGGCCTACCGCAGTGTCATCGAGGCCGTGGAGGGCCCCGACCAGGTGCCGGCAACGTCACCCTATGACAAGACGCGGCTGCGCTGGCGGCTGTTGGCGCTGCTGCCGACGGCGCTGGGTGATCCCCTGTTCGCACCGCTGGCGCGCTATCTGCGCGACGATGACGAGCAGCGCAAGCACTATCAGCTGGCGCAGCGGCTGGCGGACCTGTTCGATCAGTACCAGGTGTACCGGGCTGACTGGCTGAACGCCTGGGAGGCCGGCCGCGATATCCTGACGCTGCCGGGCAACCGGGAAATCATCCTCCCCGAGGAGCAGCGCTGGCAGCCGGCCCTGTGGCGAATGATCGGCGAGACACTGGGTGAGGAGTCGGCCAGCACTCACCGCGGCGCCGTGCATCACCGCTTCCTCGCCAGTGCCGCCAGGCTGGAAAAGCGCCCGCCCGACCTGCCGCCGCGTATCGTGGTGTTTGGTATTTCCTCGCTGCCGCAGCAGGTGCTGGAAGTGTTGACCGCCCTGTCGGGCGTCAGCGAGGTGATTCTCTGCCTGCTGAATCCCTGCCGGCATTTCTGGGGAGAGATCATCGAGACACGGGACGTACTGCGGCATTACCACCGCCAGCGGCGCCGTCGCGGCATGCCGGAAAACCTGCATCTCAATCCTGAGTCGCTGCACCTGCATGCCCACCCGCTGCTGGCTGCCTGGGGCAAGCAGGGACGCGATTATCTGCAGCTTCTCGCGGAATACGACAGCACCGACGTTCAGGCGATGGCGGCCCTGCAGCAGCCGGTCGACTGGTTCCAGTCACCGCCGACAGACAGCCTGCTTGGCCAGCTGCAGGACGATATCCTGGAGCTGCGTCCGCTGGCGGAAACCCGCGAAAACTGGCCGCAAGTCGACCCGGAGCAGGATGGTTCGATCCGTTTCCACAGCTGTCACAGCCCCCAGCGCGAACTGGAGGTGCTGCACGATCAACTGCTGGCGGCGTTTGCGGCGACGGCGTCGCTGCAGCCCCGGGAAATCATGGTGATGGTGCCGGAGATCAATGATTATGCGCCCTACATCGATGCGGTCTTCGGGCAGTTCAGCCGCGAGGATGCGCGTTTTGTTCCCTACCACGTGGCGGATCAGCAGCAGCGCCATCGGCAGCCCATGCTGGTTGCGCTGGAAATGCTGCTGTCGCTGCCGACGCTGCGTTTTCGCGCCAGCGAGATACTCGACCTGCTCGACATACCCCCTCTGCGCGAGCGTTTTGGCCTCTCGGAAAGCGACCTGCCCATCCTGCAGCGCTGGATACGCGGCGCCAATGTGCGCTGGGGGCTGGATGCCGACCAGCGCAGCGAGCTGGATCTGCCACAGCACGACGACCTGCACAGCTGGCGCTTTGGCCTCGAGCGAATGCTCATGGGCTATGCCGTCGGAGAAGCGGCAGAAAACGGCGACGACTGGGCCGCCATCGTGCCTTACGACGAGGTCGCCGGTCTCGATGCCGCGCTCGTCGGGCCGCTGTATCGGCTGAT
>JBHEPQ010000014.1:0-15495 GCA_046260215.1 Chromatocurvus sp. | reverse complement strand
AACTACGGCGCAGGGGATGTATTCTCCTACGAACACGATGTTTACGCCGGCTACGCTTTCTCTGCCGGTGGCCTGGATTTTGATCTCGGCTATCTCTACTACAACTATGATGACGCGGCCAACTTCGACTTCGCCGAAGTCTACGGCACAGTTGGCATGGGCGGCTTCAGTTTCACTGCCAACCTGCTTGCGCACACCGAAGCTGACGAGGTGGGAGACCAGGACTTCGGGTTCGGAGAAGCCATTTACCTGTCAGCCGACTACGGCTTTGAAGTCGCCGAAGGGCTGGAGCTGGGCCTCCATGTTGGCTACCACGATGGCGATTTCGCCGAAGCATTCAACGGTAATGACGGCGACTACTACGACTACAACATCAGCCTGTCCAAGGGCGGGTTCAGCTTCATGATATCCGATACCAATGTCAGCGGTGGGGCCGACGCTCCCGAGTTTGACAACGATTCGCCAAAGTTTGTCCTTTCCTACGCGGTAGACATGAGCCTGATGTAACCTGACCCGACGTAGCCGGCGGCGCTTTGGGGCGTACGCCGGCATTTTTTTGCGATTTCGTTCCTGCCTGCAACCCTGCGCCCCTTGACGACGGTGACAAAGACTGCATCATCGTCTGACGAGGTTAGCGAAACACTCAGCCTCTGTACCTTCAGCCTCTGTACCTTTAGCATCAGTACCAGTGCCCCGCCTCATCCAGCATGTTATTATTGCGTACGCGTGCCCGTTCCGGGCCACCTGAGCGACCTCATCACTCGGGATCTGATCGGCAAAAACGGAACTCATCATCATGTTTGAACGCAAGAGTTCAAAACCGGAGCGAGCAACCGAGGTGCCTGCGGACAACGACACCAGGTTGCCGGCAGGTGACAGGAAAAGCGCTCCGACCCCACCCCCCGTCAGCGAGGCACAGGCCATGATTGGTGAGAAAGTAAAAGTTACAGGCGATATCGAAAGCAGTGAAGACCTGCTCATAGAGGGTGAGGTCAATGGCACAGTCAAGTTGGCGGACAACGAGTTGATTATCGGTAACTCGGGGCGCGTGCACGCCAATATCGAGGCCAAGACGATTCGTATCGAGGGCGAAGTGCAGGGCGACATCGTCGGTCAGGAGCGGGTGGTGATTACCACCACCGGCAATGTGCAGGGCAACGTCTCGTCGCCGCGCGTCATGCTTGAGGATGGTGGGCGATTCAAGGGCAGCATCGACATGGGGAGTCCGGCCAAGAGCGCGCCGGTAGCGCAACAGCCCGGCTCTGCCGCAGCGGCCACGCCGGAACAGAAACCGAAACCTGGCAGTCAGGGTAATAATCAGAGCAGTAACAAAGCGGGATAAGCGCGCGGAATTGATCGGAACGCCATGGCACTGGCCCTGCAAAAAGGCGAAACGCCCTCACCCGACGTGCAAAGCCGGCTCCTGCCCAGGTTACTGGGAGAGAAAGCGCTGTCTGAGGCGGGTTATCTACGGATTCTGGATTTTGGGCGGGCGAATCGCCTGAGCCTGGCGTTCTTCGGCGAATTGTCATGCCGCCTGCAGGTACTTGACGCCAGCGACGACCTCGTTGCCAAGGCCAGGGAAATACGGAAGCAGGCAGACGAGGCGCAGCCCGCGTCAGTAACGCCCGACAGCTTTGAAGCGCTGTTCCCGGAAATTGCAGGGCAGCGCTTCGATCTTATTCTGATGTGGGACGCGATCAACCTGCTGCCGGCGAGCGCCCTGCCCGCCTTCCTCGCCTTTATTGGCCGTCACGGGCATGAACACTTTCGCGGGCACGGTTTCATGCTGCACAAGCGCAACGTGGAGAGCGCAGTGCGACACCTGGGCATCATCGACGCATCCACGCTGCGAGTCATCAACGTAGAGCCGGTGACGCTGTATCTGCATACACGCAAATCCGTGAATGAATCGCTGGCCCCCATGGCCATCGATCACGGCGTGCTGCACAGCGACGGTCGCGCCGAGTTTCTATTCCGGGGTACAACCGCAAGCTAGGCCTGCGCGGCCCGACCTGCGCGGCCCGACCTGCGCGGCCCGACCTGCGCGGCCCGACCTGCGCGGCGCGGCCTACGCGGCCCGACCTACGCGGCCCGACCTACGCGGCGCGACCTACGCGGCCCGACCTACGCGGCCCGACCTACGCGGCCCGACCTACGCGGCCCGACCAGGATGTTCCACCACGTCTTTCTCTTCCGGATGCAGTACCGAGCCGACGGGGGATACCGGCAGCTGCAACACCGCATGTGTCTTGTACTCCGGTGGCAGGGCAGGAATCATAATGACCCGGTATAGACTGATAACGGCCATCAGCAGCAGAATTCCGGACATCAGCAGGAAAAAACTCTGCAGTCCAAACCACTGCAGCGAGAACGAGACCGTTAGCGGCCCGGAGATACAGACAGCGCCCGAGAGCATGACGATAGTGCCGCTGGCCGGCGTCATCTCCGATGGTCTGAGATGATCATGGATCGACGATACGACCAGCGAGTATTGGGACAGGGTAAAGCCCCCGAAAACCAGTGCACTCAGGTAAAGCGGCCAGCCGGCCTGCGTCTGCGTGCTGGCATAAACGCCGGCGCCGACCGCGATCAGACTCGCGCCACCCATTACCCAGCGACGGTCCACCCGGTCGGACACGTGGCCCAGCGGCCACTGCATAAGCATGGCACCGCCCATGATCGCCCCCATGAACAGGGCGACCTCCCGGGCGCCGAGTGCCATTTTGGCAGCGTACACCGCGCCCATCCCATACATCATGCTTGAGCACCACTGGATCAGCACGAGCCCGATAACGCCCATCTTCGCGCGCCGCCACAGGTGCAGGACGCTTACCCGTTCCGAGGTTTCCAGCGCCGGCGTGCGCATCACCGTCATCAGAATGGGCATCGCCGCCACGCTGATCATGACAGACACCAGAACAAACAGGGCGAGCCCGGCAGGATCCGCCACAGTGAGCATGAACTGCCCGGCACAGGTGCCGCCAAGCAGAATCAGCATATACACCGACAGAATCTGCCCGCGCGTCTCGTTGGTGGCAGCTTCGTTGAGCCAGCTCTCGGTGACGACATAGATACAGGAGAACGCGAAACCGGTTATCAGGCGCATGACCGACCAGGTCCAGGGCTCGACAAAGCTGGCGTGTACAAGGATGGTCACCGACGCCAGCGCAGACACCGCGGCAAAGGTGCGGATATGGCCGACGCGGTCAATCAGTCGCGGCGCAAACACCGATCCCAGGAGAAATCCCGCGAAGTAGGCGGACATGAGCAGCCCGATCAGCGCATCATCAAAGCCCTCTACCTCGGCGCGGTAGCCCAGCAAGGTGCCCTGCACGCCGGCGGCAAGACCCACCAGAGAAAGACCGAAAAACAGCGGCCATAAAGAAACAACGGTGCGGGCAGACATGTCGGGAACACCTGAAAGGCGGCGCACGATTCTACCGACCGCGACCGAAGTTAGACAAGCTAATAAACCAACAATCCGCGGGCATCGTACGTCCGCGCTTGGGGCGGGGCTCCGGGATGCGTATACTCCGCATAACCGTCACAGATGTCGCGGGCTCCCCTTTGCGCCTGACTACCAACCTCAGCCTGATCGTGCTCGTTGCCTGCCTGCTTGCCTGCGGGGGTGGCGAATCCAACGTTGTTAGCGGAAACCGGAATGGCATCCTGCACTACGGCAACGGCAGTGAGCCCCAGGGACTGGACCCGCACGTTGTTACCGGAGTCCCGGAAAACCACCTGATTCGCGCCCTGTTCGAAGGGCTGACGGTCAAGAACCCCTACACGCTGGAGCCGGAACCGGGCGTCGCAGAACGCTGGAGCGTGAGCGATGATGGACTGATCATCACGTTTCACCTGCGCGATAACGCGCGCTGGTCCAACGGTGATCGCCTGACGGCCCATGACTATGTGTGGACCTGGAAGCGCGCGCTGCATCCGAAAACCGGCAACCTCTATGCCTACATGCTCTACCCGGTGAAGAATGCCGAGGACTTCGCCACGGGCAGGCTAAAGGAATTCAGCGAGGTGGGCGTCCGCGCCATTGATGACCTGACCCTGCAGGTCATGCTGGAGGCGCCGACGCCCTACTTCATCCAGCTCATGGACCACTACAGCACCTTCGCCCTGCACCGGCCGACCCTGGAAAAATTCGGCGACATGACCGATCGCTTCACGCCGTGGACCCGGGTCGGCAATATCGTCAACAATGGCCCGTTCAATCTCGAGGAATGGAAGCTGAACAGGCGGATCCGCATGGTCAGGAGCGAGACCTACTGGGACCGCGACAGCGTGCGACTCAGCGCTGTTGTCTTTTATCCGACGGAGAACATCGTCAGCGAGGAGCGCATGTTCCGCGCCGGGCAGCTGCACTACACCCAGGATGTACCCCTGGACAAGATTCCGGTCTACCGGGACATGCCGGACTCACCGTATATCCAGGCGCCCTACCTCGGTACCTACTACTACCTGATCAATACGCGCCGGCCGCCGCTGGATGATGCGCGCGTGCGCAGGGCGCTGGCCATGTCCATCGACCGCGAGACACTGACCCGCACAGTGCTGCACGGCACCACTGTGCCGGCCTGGAGCATCACACCGCCCGGAACTCTGGGCTACCAGCCTCCGAAGACTTTCGGCTACGACGTCGCGGCCGCGCGTGAGCTGCTGGCCGAGGCCGGCTACCCGGACGGGCGCGACTGGCCGGGTGCAGAAATCGTCTACAACACGAGTGAAAGCCACCGCAAGATCGCCGTTGCCCTGCAGCAGATGTGGAAGGACGCGCTGAACATCGAGATCACCCTCGCCAACCAGGAGTGGAAGGTGTATCTCGATGCGGTGAGTCAGATGGACTACGCTCTTGGCCGCCGTGGCTGGATCGGCGACTATGTCGACCCGAACAATTTCCTCGATCTGTTCCTCACCGATGGCGGCAACAACAACACGGGCTTCAGTGATCCCGTATTCGACGAGATCATCCAGCACCGGGCACCGCGGGCAGAAACCCGAGAAGAGCGCTTTGCCCTGTTTCATGAGGCCGAAACCCGCCTGATGCAGAAGATGCCGTTCATTCCGATTTATACCTACGCCAGCAAGCATCTGATTCATCCCAGCGTGCGTGGCATGCCCTCCAACCTCATGGACTCGCTGAACCTGAAGTACGTCTGGCTGGACCCACAGGTCGAGGCGGAAGTGGAGCTGCCCGACTGATGTGGCGCTTCGTCGGCGGTCGCCTGCTGCAGGCCATTCCGGTGATCCTGGTGGTCATCACAGTGACGTTCTTCCTCGTGCGCGTGGCGCCCGGCGGCCCCTTCGACAGCGAAAAAGCAGTCATTCCCGAGGTGAAGGCGGCACTGGAGGCACAGTATCGCCTCGACCTGCCGCTATTTGAGCAGTACACGGCCTATCTTGCGGACCTGGCCCGTGGCGATTTCGGTCCGTCGTTCAAATACCCCGGGCGCAGCGTCAATGAACTGATCGGCGCCGGGCTGCCGGTCACCGCGGAACTCGGCCTGTACGCGCTGCTGGTGGCAATACTGATCGGCGGCGTCGCCGGCGTGATCGCCTCATTGAAGCCGAACACGGTCCAGGATTACCTGCCGATGACGGCGGCGATGATCGGTATCTGCATGCCAACCTTCCTGCTTGGGCCGCTCCTGTTGCTGGTGTTCGGCATCCGTCTGGAATGGCTGCCGGTGTCGGGCTGGGGCGATATTCCCGGGGACAAGTTTCTGCCCAGCATCCCCCTGGGCGCGGCCTACGCAGCCTATATCGCCCGCCTGTCCAGAGCCGGCATGCTCGAGGTGCTCAACCAGGACTACATACGTACCGCGCGGGCCAAGGGGCTGCCGGAATGGCAGGTTGTCGTCAAGCACGCCCTGCGCGGTGGCCTGATCCCGGTGGTAGCCTTCCTCGGTCCGGCCTTTGCGGGTCTGCTGGCCGGTTCTTTTGTGGTGGAGACCATTTTCCAGATACCGGGCCTTGGCCGCTTCTATGTGCAGGCGGCCTTCAACCGCGATTACACCATGATCCTCGGCACCACGGTGTTCCTGTCGACCCTGATCGTGCTGTTCAACCTGCTTTCCGACATTCTCGCGGCATGGATGAACCCGCGGCTGCGGCACCAGTTCGGTAGTGGCCAATGACGCCATCCGACGTCATTGATATCGACGCGGCCGAAGAGGGTACCTCGCTATGGCGCGACGCCTGGAGACGGCTGCGGCGCAACCGCCTTGCGCTGTTCGGCCTGGGAATGCTGGGTCTGTTTATCGCTCTCGCGTTGCTGACGCCCTGGATCGCGCCCTACGACTATGACGCCCAGGACCTGGATCTCGGCGCCACGCCACCCTCGGCCGCGAACTGGCTGGGCACCGACATCTTCGGTCGCGACCTGCTGACACAGATTCTCTACGGGGGACGCATATCGCTGGCGGTGGGCTTTGTCGCCACCAGCGTTGCCCTGATCATCGGCGTCACCTGGGGTGCGATTGCCGGCTATGTCGGCGGGCGTACGGATGCGGTAATGATGCGCCTGGTGGACATTCTCTACGCTCTGCCCTTCATGATTTTCATCGTGCTGTTGATGGTGGTGTTCGGACGCAATATCCTGCTGCTGTTCCTCGCCATTGGCGCGGTCGAGTGGCTGACCATGGCGCGCATCATGCGCGGCCAGGTGCAGTCGCTGCGGCAGCAGGAGTTCGTGGAGGCGGCCATTTCCATCGGTCTGTCGCCGGCAACCATCATCCGCCGCCATATCGTGCCCAACGCCCTGGGCCCGATTATCGTCTACACCACGCTGACCATTCCGCAGGTCATGCTGCTCGAGGCATTCCTCAGCTTCCTTGGACTCGGTATACAGCCACCACAGACCTCCTGGGGACTGCTGATCTCCTACGGCGCCGATACCATGGAAGAGTATCCCTGGCTGCTGATATTCCCCGGTCTCGCGCTCAGCCTGACGCTGTTCTCCCTCAATTTTCTGGGTGACGGCCTGCGCGACGCACTGGACGTGCGCGGATCAGGAGACTGACCAGCATGGCATTGCTCGAGGTCAGTAACCTGCAGGTCAGCTTCGTGACGCGCAATGGCGAGAACCGCGCGGTGGACGGCATCAGCTTCGCGGTGGAGGCGGGCCAGATCACGGCAATTATCGGCGAATCGGGCTCCGGAAAATCCGTCGCCTGCTACAGCCTGCTGGGGCTGGTGCCGCAGCCCCCCGGCCGCATCGACGGCGGCGAGGCATGGTTCGGGGGCCAGGACCTGCTGGCGTTGAGCGAGGCGCAGCTGCGCAAGGTGCGCGGACGCGACATCGCCATTATTTTCCAGGATCCAATGACCTGCCTGAACCCCTACATGACCATCGGCGCGCAGATGATCGAGCCGCTGGTCTTTCACCAGGGGGTATCCCAATTGCGGGCGCGGGCCCGGGCGCTGGAGCTGCTCGACGAAGTCGGCATCCGCGACCCGCAGCTGACCATCGACAATTTCCCACACGAGTTCTCCGGCGGCATGCGCCAGCGGGTGATGATCGCCATGGCGCTGATCAACGAGCCAAAGCTGTTGATCGCCGACGAGCCCACCACGGCACTGGACGTGACCATACAGGCGCAGATTCTACGCTTGATTGCCGACCTGCAGAAAAAGCGCGACATCGGCGTCATCTTCATCAGTCACGACCTGGCGGTTGTCGCCGACATTGCAGACCGGATCGCGGTGATGCAGAACGGGAAAATCGTCGAGTCCGGCAACCGCCAGGAGATTTTCCAGCAGGCCCGGAACCCGTACACGCAAAAACTGCTGGCAGCCATCCCCAGCGGCAGTAAACCGGCGCCCGGTACGGCGGGCGAGACACTGGTGCGGGTAGAGAACCTGTGCACATGGTTCGGCAGCGACAAAGGCGTGAACGAACCGGTAAAGGCCGTAAATGACGTCACTTTCGATATCTGCCGCGGCGAGATACTCGGCCTGGTGGGGGAGTCGGGCAGCGGCAAATCCACGATCGGCCGCTCGCTGCTGCGCCTGGTGCCGGTCACCTCTGGCAGCGTGGCCCTGGACGGCACCGACATCACCGCACTTGAAGGCCGGGCGCTGAAGCGCGTGCGCCGGCGAATGCAGATGATCTTTCAGGATCCCTTCGCGTCGCTGAACCCGCGAATGACCGTCTTCGATACCCTCGCCGAACCCCTGCTGCTGCACCGGATCGTCGATCGCGAAGGCGTCGCGGCCGCCGTCCTCAAGCTGATGGACGACGTTGGCCTCGCGCGCCATTTTGTGCGCAAATACCCGCACGAGTTTTCGGGTGGTCAGCGGCAGCGGATAGCCATCGGCCGGGCACTGGCCACGCGTCCCGAGTTCGTGGTCGCCGATGAGCCGGTGTCGGCGCTGGACGTCACCATTCAGGCGCAGATCCTTGACCTCATGCTGGATCTTGGCCGTGAGTACGGCCTGACCATGCTGTTCGTCTCCCACGATCTCGCGGTCGTGCGCCACATCGCTGATCGCATCGTGGTGCTTTACCAGGGATGCATCGTGGAACAGGGTACGGGGGATGAACTGTTCAATCATCCACAGGCGGATTACACCCGACAGCTGCTGCAGGCCATCCCCGGCCGCGCGCTTATCGCCTGAACGACCAGGGTTTACTGATCAAGGAGAAGACGTGTCCAACGAAGAACAGATTGCCTACTGGAATGGAGACGCCGGCCACAGATGGGCGCAGAAGGACGACATGATGTCTGCGATGCTGCAGCCGATCGCGGTCGACCTGCTGCAGCACGCCGACCTCGGCGCCTGCCGCCGTGTGCTCGACGTCGGCTGCGGGGGCGGCAGCGAGACACTGATGCTTGCCAGCGCCCTGCACGACGGGGCGAGCGTCGTCGGCGTGGATGTCTCGACACCCTTGCTGACGGTAGCGCAGGCGCGGCTGGCCGCCTCGCCGCCAGCGCAGCGAAAGATTGAATTCATCGAGGCTGATGCCGCCACCCACGCCTTTGCAGATGGGGCCTTCGATGGTCTTTTCTCGCGCTTTGGTGTGATGTTCTTTGATGATCCGGTCACGGCGTTCGCCAATCTGGGTCGGGCACTGCAGACCGGTGCACCCATCGCCTTCAGCTGCTGGCAGGCTCTCAAGCATAACCCCTGGGTAGCCGTTCCTCTCGCAGCTGCGCTGCAGCATGTACCTGCCCCCGAACCACCCGAGCCAGGTGCACCCGGCCCCTTCGCATTTGCCGACTCAGACCGGGTTCGCAGTATTCTGGAAGCTGCGGGATTCAGCGCTGTGAGAATAGCCCACCACGCCGTGCAGATGTGCTGGACCCGCGGTCAGGATCTGCAGACCTCCACGCGGGAACTGGTCAATATCGGTCCGGTAGGGCGCCTTCTCACCGACGCCGACGAGACCACACGCGATCGCGTGTACGACGAGTGCATTCAAGCGCTGGCACCGTACTACCGCGACCACCGACTGTGCCTGCCCGGTGCCGTCTGGTTTGTCACGGCACATGCCGGTCAGGGTTGACGCGATGCCGGCGTGCGCGGAACCAGGCGCCAACCGCCAGGCCCGCCGCATGGCGCACTAGCTGCCAAAGGCGTACTCACCACCACGATCCAGTGCGCGCCTGTAGGCAGGGCGCGCATGGATACGCTCGAGAAATCCCTGCAGATTCGGGAAAGCGTCGAGGCTATACAGGAGGCGGGAAATCTGCGGTATGAATGACAGCTGCACATCGGCGGCGCTAAAGGTATCACCGACAAACCAGTCGGCGCCGGACAGCCTGCTATTCATGTAGCCCAGGTGAGTATCCAGTTCGCTGTCAATGCGCGGCTGCAGTGCGGCGCCGCCGTCCGGCAAACGTCCCGTGTACATTTTCAGCATGAGTGGCAGCATGGCGCTGCCCTCGGAGTAGTGCAGCCACTGCAGATACTGCTCGTGCTCCGAGGTGCCGGGCTCCGGGGCCAGGCGCCCGCCGCCGTGTCGGCGCACGATGTAATCGATAATGGCCGCCGACTCGATCACGGTTTCCTCACCGTCGGTCAGCACAGGTGACTTGCCCAGCGGATGCACGGCGAGCAGCTCCGGCGGCGCCAGACTGGTTTCGGCGTCGCGCTGGTAGGACTCGATACGGTACTCGAGTTCAAGCTCCTCCAGCAGCCAGAGAATGCGCTGCGAGCGGGAATTATTGAGATGGTGGACGGTCAGCATGGCTGTGCTCCGGTTTTCTGATTAAAGGAAATTGGTGAGGTGTCTGGTGAACGGCGAGCGCCAGCAGGGTATTTACCATGAGATCGCTTTTGGGGAACATGCCGCGACAGACCAAAGGGAGTTGGGTTTTAGTGCGTAATAGGCTTTACTGATGGACATGACGGCGCTGCTGGAAATCGGTGTCGCCAGTATCGGGTTTGGGGATGTAGATGTCGAGTCACCAGCTTTTTGAAGTCCTTAAAGATGATCCGGTCATCGTGGTGGGCGCCGGTGTCGGCGGTCTGGCGGCGGCGGTAGATCTGGCGAGAGCCGGGCGTGCGGTGACTGTAGTGGAGCGCGCCGCGGAGCCGGGCGGCAAGATGCGCCAGGTACCCGTGTCGGGACAGGGTATTGATGCCGGTCCGACGGTCTTCACCATGCGCTGGATTTTCGAGGACCTGTTCAGTAGCGCCGGTGCCTCCCTTACCGACAATCTGCGCCTGATGCCCGCCGGGCGGCTGGCGAGGCACGCCTGGCGTAACGACGGTGAGCTCGATCTATATGCGGACATCGAGCGCAGCGCCGCCGCCATCGAGGCGTTCTCGGACGCCAGCAACGCCCAGGGCTACCTGGATTTCTGCCGGCGCAGCGAAGACATCTATCGCACCCTGCGCGACACCTTCATCGCCAACCAGCGCCCGAACCCCGTCAGCCTGCTGCGGCGCGTGGGGCTGTCGCATCTGGATGCCATGTGGCGCACGGCACCGTTCCGCACGCTCTGGAGCGCCCTCGACGATCACTTCAGCGATCCGCGCCTGCGCCAGCTGTTTGGCCGCTACTCCACGTATGTCGGCTCATCGCCGCTACTCACGCCGGCAACGCTGATGCTGGTGGCGCACGTTGAACAGGATGGCGTGTGGCTGGTCGACGGCGGCATGCGAGCGCTTGCCCGGGCGCTGCAGCGCCTGGGTGAGTCACTTGGCGTCGTGTATCGGTTCGAGAGCGAGGTCAGCCGCATCGAGGTTACCGGGGGCCGGGCAAGCGGCGTCACGCTCGCCGGCGGCGAAACCATCGCCGCCAGCCACGTCGTGTTCAACGGCGATGTCTCGGCGCTCGCAGGCGGCCTGCTCGGTACCTCCGCACGCCGCGCCGTTCGCGGCGTTACAGCAGACAAACGCAGCCTGTCGGCCCTTACCTGGTGCATTAATGGCCGGGCGCGCGGCTTCGAGCTCGATTATCACAACGTGTTTTTTGCCGGCGATTACCCCCGCGAGTTCAAGAGCATTTTTCAGGAACAGCGCGTGACGGAGGCGCCCACCGTATATCTCTGCGCCCAGGACCGGACCCCGGGCCGCGACCAGCCAACAGCGTCCGGCGAGACGCCGGAACGATTGCTGCTTCTGATCAACGCGCCTGCCAACGGCGATCACGTCAACCTGTCTGTCGCCGAAACAGACGACCTCCGAGGGCGAACCCTTGGCCTGCTCGCCGCGTGCGGCCTGACCCTGGATTTTGACGAGTCCGCCTGCGTCATGACGCGCCCGGAGGATTTCAACGCGCTGTTCCCTGCCTCCGGGGGTGCACTTTACGGTCGTGCATCCCACGGCATGTTCGCCAGCTTTGCCCGGCCCGGCGCGCGCAGCCGTCTGCCCGGGCTCTACCTTGCCGGTGGCTCCGTGCACCCTGGGCCGGGCGTGCCGATGGCGGCCATGTCGGGGCGCCTGGCAGCGCGCTCAATCCTCGCCGACCCGCGCTAACCGGGCTGATGCCTGTATCCGGGGTCAGGCCCTCGAAAGGGCCCCATAAAAAGACCCTGCCCCCTTGAAAAACTGTCGGCTGGCACTATCTTTTAAATGCGGGCGCTCGATGAGGCTCGCAGACACATATTGCTTCTCAATGGAGGATAGTGACATGCGCAACACGATTGATTTCTCACCCCTGTATCACTCAGCCATCGGCTTTGACCGCATGGCATCCCTGCTCGACAACGTGGCACGGGACAGCAAACCAAGCTTCCCGCCCTACAACATCGAACTGGTAGAGGAAAACAGGTACCGCATCACCATGGCGGTCGCGGGCTTTAGCGAAGACGAGCTCGAGATCACCAGCGAGCAGAACACGCTGGTTATTACCGGGCGGCAGGAGTCCGGAAATACCGACGCAAATTTCCTTTACCAGGGCATTGCGGCGCGCAACTTCGAGCGTAAGTTCCAGCTCGCTGAGCACGTCAGGGTAAACGGCGCACGCCTCGAGAATGGCTTGCTGCACGTCGAGCTCGAGCGGGAAATTCCCGAGGCCATGAAGCCCCGTCGTATTTCGATCGACGGCGGTCGCAACAGCGAGATGCTGGAACAGCAGAACGCGGCCTGAACGGAGCGGCGGCTTCAGCCGCCGCACCTGGCGAGCGCGCCGGCGTGGCGCGCTCGATCACTTTTATCCTGCGTTGATTCTTTCTATTGCGCCGCGTCAGCGGCACTGCGGATGCGCGCCACCATAGCGCGCAGACCATTGCCACGGCTGGGTGACAGGTGCTGCAGCAGATCGAGCTGCTCAAAATAATGCTCAACGTCGAAGTCGCGGATGACCTGCGGCGTCTGGTGGTTATAGGCGGCCAGCACCACGCCCAGCAGCCCCTTGACGATAAAGGCGTCGCTGTCTACCGCGAAGTGCAGACGCCCGTCCTGTTCCCGGATATCCATCCACACCTGGCTCTGGCAACCCTTGACCAGTCGGTCAGCCGTATGCAGGTCCTGGGGCATGGGCGGCAGCTCCTTGCCCAGGTCTATAATATAGCGATAGCGGTCTTCCCAGCTGTCAAAAAAGCCCAGCGTATCGACGATATCGTCGCTGCCAATGCTCTGGCCAAAGGGGTTGTCAAGGGCGGGATCTGTCATCAGAAAAGTACTCGCGATCAAAAAAACATGCCGGTTTCGAGCTGGGCTTCCTCGGACATCATGTCCCGATGCCAGGGAGGATCAAACACCAGCTCCACGCTCACGTCCCGAACATTTGGTACCATGCGCACGCGATGTTCCACATCGCCCACCAGTACCGGCCCCATGCCGCAGCCGGGTGCCGTCAGCGTCATGGCAATTGCGACGCTGCCCGCCGCCTGGTCGATGTCGACGCCATAGATCAGGCCAAGGTTGGCAAGATCTACGGGTATTTCCGGGTCGTAAACAGTATGCAGCGCCTCCCAGACCTGCTCCTCGCTGATACTGCCGTCCGGCGGCGGCGAGAACGACAGCTGTACGGGCTCCAGCCCCAGCGCGTCGGCATCCGTGCCATCGACACGGACCATGTTGCCGTTATGGACCACCGTGTAGTTGCCGCCCAGGGACTGGGTCAGGGTGACAAAGGCGTGGGCGGGAATAGTGACCGGATCGCCCACCGGCACCAGGCGCGCCGGGCAGTCGCGGCTGGTGGTCAGCATCGTGCGTTCCTGTGATGACATCCGCGCTTACCCGACGCTGAAGATTTCACCGCAGCCGCACTCGGCGACCACGTTCGGGTTCTGGAATTTCAGGGTACGATTGATGCCGTCCCGGGTGTAGTCGATCTGCGTGCCGCGCATGAGATCCACGGCATCGTGATCAAGATACAGTCGCACGCCGTTGTCCAGCGCCAGCTCCAGATCACCCTCGCGGGCGCTGTCCACCTCTTCCATGACGTACTTGAAGCCAGTGCAGCCGCTTTCCTGCACACTGATGCGCACAGCCGGCAGATCGTGTGCCGCCAGGCTGTTGCGAAAATGCTCGGCCGCCGCGGTCGTTACCGTCACCGGCTGTGCCTGCATGTCGAAGGTCTCTACTGTCATAGCGAATCTCCCGGTGCTAGCCGAAAAGGGCCTGCGCCTTGCGGATGCCGGCGAAAAGCCGCTCGACATCTTCTTCCGTGTTGTACATTGAAAACGATGCCCGTGCCGTGCCCGGAACACCCATGCGTTCCATCAGCGGCTGCGTGCAGTGGTGGCCCGTGCGCACGGCAATACCCTGCTGATCCAGCAACATGCCGATATCCGAGGGATGGCTGCCCTGCATCACGAAGCTAAAAATGCCCGCATTGAGAGCCGGGCTGCCGACGCGCTGCAGACCCTCTACCGTGTCCGCATGCGCCAGGGCCATGGCCAACAGACGATCTTCGTGCTCCGCCGCTGCGACACGATCAATACCGTCGAGATAATCGATAGCGGCGGCGAGGCCAACCGCCCCGGCGATGTGCGGGGTACCCGCCTCGAACTTGAACGGCAACTGGTTGTATGTCGTGCCGGCGAAGCTCACCGTCTCGATCATTTCACCACCGCCGAGGAACGGGGGCATGGCCTCCAGCAGCGCCTCCCGCCCCCACAGAACCCCGATACCGGTGGGACCGAAAAGCTTGTGACCGGAGAAGGTATAAAAATCGCATCCCAGGGCCTGCACGTCGACGGCGAAATGTCCGATCGCCTGCGCGCCATCCACGAGCACCAGGGCGCCGGCGGCGTGAGCCATCTCGGCCATACGCTGCACGGGGTTGATGGTGCCCAGGGAATTAGACACCTGGTTGACGGCCACGAGCTTCACGCGCTCATCCAGAAGATCATCAAAGGCCGCGAGATCGATCTCCCCCGCATCGCTCACCGGAATCGGCACCACCTCGGCGTCGCAGGCCGCGGCCGCCATCTGCCAGGGGACGATGTCGGCATGGTGCTCCAGCCAGGGTGTCAGAATACGATCACCCGGTCCCAGATTTTCGCGCGCCCAGCTGTAAGCTACAAGATTGATCGCCTCTGTGGCGCCGCGTGTCCAGATAATCTCCTGCGTGCTGCTGCTATTGATGAAACCGGCCACCCGCTCCCGCGCCTGCTCAAAGCGATGGGTCGCGCGATCCGACAGCGTATGTGCTCCGCGGTGGACATTGGCATTGTCGGTACGGTAATAATCCGCGATCGCCTGTATTACCGACTCAGGCTTTTGCGTGGTGGCAGCATTATCGAGATAGACCAGTGGCTGGCCATTCACCTCCTGATGCAGAATGGGGAAATCGGCCCGAACGGCGTTGGCGTCGAAGCCGGGCACGAGAGCGTGAGCTTGCGCCTGGGCGGTAATCATGCGTCTACCTCCTGTGCCAGCGCCGCGCCATCCCGGGAAAAACGCGCCGCCAGAAGACCCTGCAGGAACCCGCGCAGGGCTTCGCTGCGAACGCCGCTAACCAGCTCGTTGACGAAGCCAAAGCTGAGCAGGACCTGCGCTTCACTGCGCGAGATACCGCGACTGCGCAGGTAGTGAACACTGAGCTCATCCAGCTGCGCGACCGTGGCGCCGTGGGCGCAC
>JBHEPQ010000334.1:0-11698 GCA_046260215.1 Chromatocurvus sp. | reverse complement strand
CCAGAAAAGAAGGGGCCAGCGTACTTTGCGGTGGCAGGGCCTGTGAAGGCTTTGAGCGCGGTTACTTTATCGAGCCCACAGCAGTGCTGACGCAGGACAATCGCGCCCGTGTCTGTCAGGAGGAAATCTTCGGTCCATTCGTAACGATACAGCGCTTTTCGACAAAGCAAGAGGCGGTGGCATTAGCCAATGAATCGGACTTTGGCCTCGTAAGTTACATCTGGTCGGAGCATCTGCCGACTGTGATGCAGCTCTCACGTGAACTGAAGGCAGGGACGGTATGGGTCAATACGCCCCTGACTCGGGATCTACGTGCGCCGTTTGGTGGCTACAAGCAGTCGGGAATAGGCCGCGACGGGCTGCACGCCTCGGTTGACCTGATGACCGAGGAAAAAACCACGATGCTGCCTAACGAGCCACTGGTGTTGCCAAAGCTGGGTGCTTCAGACTGAGGTGCCCCCGGGGCTGTCCGATCGTTGCGAAATGACCGCTGCAAAAAAATCGGGATCCACGTTGCCGCCGGATATGACGATGCCGGTGTTCCGGTTGGCGGTGTCGATCCTGCCGTGTAGCACTGCGGCCAGTGCGACCGCGCCGCCGGGTTCCACCACCAGCCTGAGGCGATTGAAGGCAAAGCGCATGGCCTCTCGCACCTCATCGTCGGACACCGACAGCCCGCCGGCCAGGTAGCGCCTGTTGATGCTGAAGGTCAGCGCGCCGGGCGTCGGGGTCTGCAGCGCGTCGCAGATCGACCTGGCCGAGGTGGAATTTTTCTCCCGCTGCCCGCTGGCAAGTGAACGGGCCGTGTCGTCGAATGCCTCGGGTTCCACACTGTAAATCGCCGTGTCCTGGCTGCCATTGGAAAACGCCGTGGCGATCCCGCTGACCAGCCCACCACCGCTACAGCAGACCAGCAATTGTGATAGCCGGATGTCTCGCCGCGCCGTCTGCTCAAGGATTTCCAGCCCGGCAGTTCCTTGTCCAGCGATAATGGCGGCGTCATCGTAAGAGGGGACCAGGGATGCTCCCGAGTCCCGAGCGATACGCCGTGCAATAGCTTCACGATTTTCGCGGTAGCGGTCGTACGCAACGATCTTTGCGCCCAGGCGCCGCGTATTCGCGGTCTTTATCTCAGGCGCGTCCTCGGGCATCACGATAGTGGCAGCGATGCCCAGTATTTCCGCTGCGGCGGCGACTCCCTGCGCATGGTTGCCTGATGACCAGGCGACAATGCCATTTCCGCGCGCCTCGGCGGTCAATTGCGACAGATGATTAAAGGCCCCGCGAAATTTGAATGACCCGGTGCGTTGCAGGTTTTCAGCCTTGATGAGGACTCTGCCCCCGGCTATGGCATTCAGTTCACTGTTCTCGAGAAGGGGCGTGATGTCAGCGTGGCCGCGCAGTCTGTCCCGCGCTAGGCCGATGTCTTGGGGGGTGACGTCCATGATGTTGCCTTCTGAAAGCAATGGTGCCGACAGGGTGATTCGAACACCCGACCCACGCATTACGAATGCGTTGCTCTACCGAACTGAGCTATGCCGGCGGCGCCGGGAGCGGAGTCTAATGAAACGACGCCGGGGTGACAAGGACCTGGAGCAACCCTGGACGTGAAGCAAAGCATGGGCCCCGGCATCGACCCGGGTCGCTTGCCCGGTTAGGATAGCAGGAGGTAGGGGTCTTCGGCGGGCCAGAAGCCACGGCCCGACAGGTCTATTATTGCAAAGACAGGAGATGTCTCATGTACGGTTCGGTCCTGGTTCCGGTGGATGGTTCAGACCATTCCCTGAAAGCGCTGGAACTGGCCAGTCACCTGGTTTCCGGTGATTCGCCGATCCTTCACCTTCTCACCGTTCCCGATCTGCCGCCCACAGAGAGTGAAATGAGGCTATGGACGCACGGCGGGGTCGGCGGCGAAATCAAGGACAATGTCGAAGCCGATGCACGCAAGCTGATGAAAGAGGCAGAAGCGTCGGTGAAAGGCTCTGATGCCCGGTTCGAGCATCATCTTTTCTGGACTCCCCCGGCCACGGCAATCGTGACCGCGGCCCAGGACCTGAAGGTCGACGCGATCGTGCTGGGCAGCCGCGGTCTGGGGAACCTCAAGGGCCTGATTCTCGGCAGTGTTTCCAACAAGGTGCTTCACAGCGCCAGGTGCCGGGTCGTGCTGGTTCACTGACATCGTTTCAATCGGGTGCCGTCGGCTCAGCTGTCCGCTTTGCGTCGCCCCTTTCCGCTCCGGCGCCCCGGTCGATCCTCTACCGGGTGGATGTTTGTCTTCAGGCCCACATCGCGACGGCGATCCCCGAATTCGCTCTCGTGGCGGCGATCGGTGAACTGGCGGAGTCGACAGGTGCAATTCGTCGAGGTGCAATCCGCGAGCGGCAGGGTGGGCGCCTCCCCGATCAGGAATCGATGGTTGCGCAGTTCGCGCGCCGCCGGACAGGCCTCCAGACCCGGGACAACCGACACGGCTTCGTAGGGCTCACCCGTAGCAACAATCTCCCGCCGGTGGACCGTGCGTGAGGTTGACGGCGCGATCACTCTGGCGCGTTTTGGTGTCTGGGATCCGGACTTACGCGTGATCTTCCTCCGCCTGGCCGCGAACACGACCAACGCCGCAGCGGCCAGGGCGAGCAGGGAAAAAAGGACCCAGAAGAGCATGTGATGTATCCCGCCGCGTCAGCGATTGCGTCCCAGTCGTTCGTGGGCGTCCACCCACTCGTTCTGGCGTGTTTTCTTGTCGACCTTTGTGGCAGCGCCCAGGGACAGTTCTCCCGCCACCACCAGCCCTGCCGCTATTTCGGCCAGCTTGTAGGCTTTGCCCTTGCCGTGACAATCCATTATTTCCAGGCATTCGCGCTGGGTGGGCAGATTGGTGCCGCCGCCGTAGGTAGCGAGAATCAGCGCGGGCAGGGTAATGGAAAAAAAGTAGTCACCTTCCCGGGTAACACGATTGTACACCGTGCACTGATTGGACTCACCGATGTTGGCGATGTCCTGCCCCGTCGCCAGATACAGCGCTGCGAGTCCGTTCGCCGGGTGTGCGGCATTGTTGGAGGAATGACTGAGGAATGACGCGATGGTCGTGATGCCCTGCCCATAGTGCATGGCTTCCGGTGTGATCCTCAGGTGACGCTCCAACACTTCCCGGGGCACGGTGATCTCGGCCGTGACGCGGCGTCCCCGGCCCTTCAGCGAGTTGACCGCCGAGGTGCGCTTTTCCGTATCAAAATTTCCAGAGAGCAGATAATTCTTCAGCGCGGGATAGTTCTCGCGAATCCACTCGCAGGCCACGAATGTCGCGCGGCTGGTCATGTTCTGTCCCGCGGCGTCGCCGGTAGTGTAGTCAAAGCGGGTGTAGATGAAGTTGTGCGCGTTGTAATGCTCTATCTCTACCAACTTGCCGACTGACGTTGTGGCTTCGGCCACGGCCTTGATCCTCGGAAAATTCTCCACCAGCCAGAGCTCGAAATCCCGGGCGTCCCTGGCATTGCGGAAAACGAAGCAGGGCGCTCGCTGCATGGCTTCTCCGGCCACCGTTGTCATGACGCCGCCGCTTTCCCGGATGACTTTCATGCCGCGGTTGTAACTGGCGAGCATCGTGCCCTCGACGGTCGCCATCGGTACGTAGAACTCTCCCCGGGCGTGCTCACCATCGATCAGCAGTGGGCCGGCAAGACCAACGGGCACCTGCGCGACACCGAACATGTTTTCGATGTTGCCGGCCATGGCGTCGGCCGCAAAGGAAAAGTGTTTTGTGTGATTGAGCCGGGCGGGTGTGTTGTCTTCGATAAACGCCTGCCGCTCCGCTACTATTTCGGGGCTATAGTCGTTTTCGGGTGATCTCGGGATGCGTTTCGTCACGAATGGACTCCGTTGTTCTCAGCCGGTAAAGGTACGCAAGGGGGGCAATACCGTCAACGCCGTTGTCGGCGTCTAACTTACACCGCTTTGCATGCCTTCGCGGCAGGTCTTCACGTCAGAGGTCTTCACATGCGTGGACAGCGCAGCGCCTGCGCGCCATCATGTCGGCCATGACATTACTTGAAACAGAGGCGTTGGGGCTCGCGGTTGCGCTGATGGTCGGCCTGCTGCTGGGAGCTGAGCGCGGCTGGACGCACCGCGAGAGCCCTGATGGTGGTCGCGTGGCGGGCCTGAGGACCTTCGGTCTGATCGGCCTGCTGGGCGGCGTGTCTGGCCTGTTGTCGTCAAGGCTGGGTGGCGGCTTGTTCGGTCTTTTATTCCTGGCGCTCGCTATTGTCCTGCTGGCAGCACACCTGGTGGAGAGCGGTGAGGACCGGGATCGGGGGGTGACCAGTGTTGCAGCAGCCTTGCTGGTGTTCGCGCTCGGCGCGCTGGCCTCAAGCGGTGAGCCGGGACTCGCAGCCGCGGCGGCCGTGGTGGCAGCCCTGCTGATGAGTTACAAGACACTACTGCATGGCTGGCTCGATAACCTGGAAGGCGCAGAGTTGCGCGCGGTCCTCAAGCTGTTACTCATATCCGTGGTTGTGCTTCCCCTGCTGCCCGATCAGGGCTATGGCCCGTGGCAGGCGCTCAACCCGTACGCCATCTGGTGGATGGTGGTTCTGATCGCGACGATTTCCTCGGCGGGCTACTTTGCGGTGCAAATCGGCGGAGCGCGACGGGGTATGCTGTTTACCGGTCTGTTTGGCGGCCTCGCTTCATCCACGGCAGTGACACTGCAGTTCGCGCGCGCTGCCAGACGCGAGCCCTCATCGGCGCCTCTGCTGGCCACCGCGATTCTTCTCGCCTGCGGTACGATGTTCCCGCGTATGTTCCTCGTCGCGTCCATGCTCAATCCGGCGCTGCTGCAGCCGCTGCTGCTACCCGCCCTCGCCATGGCGCTGGTGGTCTACCTTCCGGCTCTCTGGTTCTGGCGTGAGACCCGCCGCGAGAAACTGGCGCTGGATTCGCCTCTGAAAAACCCGTTTGAGCTGGGTCCGGCGCTGGTCTTCGGGGCGCTGCTCGCGGCCGTGATGTTACTCGGCGAAGCGCTGCGCCATGTTTTTGGCGACGCGGGACTGCTTGCGTTGTCCGCCGCCTCCGGGATTACGGATGTGGATGCCATCACGCTATCGCTGTCGCGCATGTCCACGACCGACGTCACTGTGCCTGTTGCTGTTCTGGGTATCATTATCGCGGCCGCGGCCAACACCCTGGCCAAGGCGGCAATGGCCGCCGGCGTTGGCGGCAGAGCGGTGGGGCTTCGCGTCGCCGGCGTTCTCACTGCGAGCGCATTTGCCGGGCTCGGGGTGGCGGCCCTGGGTCAGGCTTGAGTCGCGTGGCCGCGACCGCGTATGCTCTAGGCTCTTTTATCGGGTAGTCCGCACCATGCTGGAGCAGTTATTGATCGCCGGGATTTTCCTGTGCCTGTTCTATGGATTGATTTTCACCAGTATTGCGCCGGCGTGGCTTTTCACCCTTGCAATGAGTGCCTGCTACCTGGCCGGCATGGTGAGTACCGAAGAGCTGTTGGACAAGGCAGCCAACACCGGGCTGGTGACGCTGATCCTGCTGCTTCTCGTGTCGGTAGGACTGGAGAAACTGAGCTGGCTTGAGCGGCTTTCCTCGGGGCTTGTCACCGCCTGGTACAGACGCAGTCTGCTCAGGCTGGGTATCATCACCGCGGTTTTTTCCGCCTTTGTCAACAATACGGCCGTGGTGGCGACGCTGGCTAACAGCGTGCGCACCAGTCGCCACCATTTACCGTCAAAACTGCTGATGCCCCTCTCGTTCGCCGCGATTCTCGGGGGCACGATGACCCTGATAGGGACCTCTACCAACCTGATTGTCAGCAGCTTCCTCGAGGATGTCTCGGGCACGGGCCTGTCCTTTTTTGTATTCCTGCCAGTGGGGGGTGCGGCGACGCTGGTGGGGCTGCTCGTGATTATTCTTTTTTCCCGCCTGCTGCCGGAAAACGCGACCGGGGATGTCGACGTCAATGAGTACCTTGTGGAAGCCGAGGTCGCCGAGGACTCCCCCCTGGCGGGTCGTAGTATTGCGGACAACGGCCTGCGCGATCTCGACGCCCTGTTTCTGGTGGAAATCGTGCGTGACGAGCATCTCATTTCCCCGGTCGCTCCCCAGGAGATGATAGAGGCCGGGGACAAATTGATTTTTTCCGGGGACATCAGCCAGGTCAGCCTGCTGGAAAAATTCGCGGGGCTGAAGTTGTTTGCAACCGAAGAGGGCCTGCTGCGGGGCAATCTCACGGAGGTCATTCTGCTGCCTGGAGCAACAGTTGAGGGCAAGACTATCAAGGACAGCGGGTTCCGCTCGTTGTTCGATGCGGCCGTGGTGGGCATGCGTCGGGGTGGCAAGCGCCTTTCCGGGAAGCTCGGTGGTATCACGCTGCAGGCCGGGGACAGCCTGATGCTGGCTGTGGGTGCGGATTTCGCCACCCGGCGCAACGTCGACAAGAACTTTCTGGTGGTCGATCAGAACGGCATCCGCAGCACGAACAGTACCCTGCAGGATTCGCTGATCAGCGGCGGAATGCTGCTGGTGGTGGCTCTGGGTGCGATGGGCGTCGTGCCCCTGGTAAAGGGTGTGGCGCTACTGCTGGTCGCCATGCTCGCCCTGGGCATCGTGCGCGGCAGCGAACTGGCGCGGCGCTTTCCCTTCGGTATGTGGCTGATTATCGCGTCTGCGTTGACGCTGTCCCAGGCGCTGTCCAATACCGGGCTGGTCACCGAGCTGTCGGCGTTGCTGCACAGTGGCCTCTCCGGGCACGGACCCTATGTCGCGCTGGTGGGCGTTTATCTGGGGACGCTGGTCATGACTGAGCTGATGACCAACAACGCCGCGGCGGCGCTGGCGTTTCCCATTGCCTATGGTCTGGCGCAAAGCTACGGGGTCGATCCGATGCCATTTGCCATGGCAGTGGCGTTTGGCGCCAGTGCGAGCTTTTTGACGCCCTACGGCTACACCACCAACCTCATGGTGCAGAACCTGGGTGGCTATACGCTGGCCCACTACTTCCGCTATGGACTGCCGCTGTCGATTGCCTACAGTGCCACGGTGCTGCTGCTACTGCCGCGTTTTTTTCCGTTCCTGCCGCAGTCCTGATTCGCGCAGGGCGTTTACCAGCGGCGTCGCTACTCGATTTCCTGCATGCTGGCGATGCGCCTGAGGAAGCCCAGATGCTCGCGCCGGATATCGGCATCAGCACCGCTTCCGCCCGGTTCGTTGTCGCGGCCCAGTGTGTAGAGCTCGTACGTCGCGCGCACGCGGCCGCCCAGGCTGCGCTGGTAGTGGTAGGGGCGGCCCCAGGGATCGAGCGGTATGCTGTCCAGATAATCACCTCTGGGTGGTGTCAGTGCGTCCAGGCCCTCGGCGCGGGTCGGCAGGTCGCCGCGTTTTTCGATGCGCGACTCCAGCGCATCATCGAGGCGGGTCAGGTCCCGGTAGATTTTCACAAGTGCCTCATTGTCGCCGGTCATCGGTCCTATCCCGAGCCGCTCATGCAGGACCTTTACGGGCTCCCTGGTGCAGTAGATGGCGACTTCATCCGCCCCCGGCTGGTTGAAGACATGCCCCTCGTGATAGATGAAAGGTCGCGTTCGCTGGCTATAGCCCATGACACTGCTGGCGGTGTAATCGCCGCAGACCACCTTGCCGGGATAGGTCTGTATGTTGTCATAGGTCACGTTCCGTCGGTCCGGGAGCGTGGCCAGGAGTGAGTCCTGGGCCTCTCGCTGCAGCGCGCCGCAGCCAGTCAGGAACGTGAGTACGCAGAGTGTGATGAAGGATCGCATGGTCAGGTTCGTCCTTGCCCGGGGAATGTTGTCGATGAAGAAGTATACCGCACGGATTTGCCGGATCAGAGAGCGTTTGTGAGCTGTCGTGAGCGCATATTTTCGCCGATGCTGTGAACGTCGCTGCGGGGAGAAAGCCAATGCCTATCGGGACCGGAAAAATCGAGTACCGAGTCACATGGAAAAGAGACACCCATAAAACGGTCATGAACCGCGTACCGGGGGCGTGTGCGCTTTTGCCGCTGGCGATGCTTCAGGCGCCGATCACCGATGCGCAGCTGCCCCTGTCCATCGAGACGCTGTTGATGCCGCCATCAACGTTCACGCTGTCAACGCAGACGCACTGGCAGGAGAGTCGCGAGCCCGTGCTGTCGCGCCGGATTACGCCATCGGGTGGCGCGCTGCTGTCTATCGGGCAGCGCCGGGTGGAGCAAACCGTCAATGCTGTCGCTGCGCGTTACGGCTTTGCCCCGCGCTGGGAAGTGAACGGGAGACTGTCGCACCGACAGGCGCGCTGGAATGACCCGGGACGACGGGCAGGCCGGGCCAGGGGCTTCAGTGCCGATGTGGGTCTGAGCTGGCTGGTGCGGCCGGAGCAGGCAGCGCCGGCAATCCTGGTGGATGCGCGGCTGAACCTGGTGTCGAAGGCCGCTGTGCCCGATGCAGAGCAGCAATCGCTGCAGGGCGTAGAATTCGGGGTTACCGGCTATCGCTCTCTCGACCCCGTGGTCCTCTCTGTATCGGCGCGCTATCGACGCCAGAATTCAAATCGCGCGGCCTCTGGCGGAGCGTCCGAGGCACACAGCCTCCTGCTGGCGCCACAGGTCAACTTCGCGGTGAACGCCCATGTGACGCTGATCGGGGGGCTGTCCCTGCAGTATCAGGACCCTCCTCTCAATACTGACACGGCAGGTGGGGCGAGGGTGGATACCGCGTTGCGTCTGGGTCTTGGCTACGCCGCGAGTCGCCACTCCACGATTTTTTTCAATACCAATATTGCCACAGCTGGTCGAGGCTCCGGTTTTGATCTCGAGTGGCTGTACCGATTTCAGTGAGTGGGATCGACCCCTGTCATCCGGAATGATCTCAGGGGGAACAAAAACGCGACAACCGTCGCCTTGCAATTAACTGACGAAGACAAGGAGAGTCACTATGAAAACATTAGCAAATGCGTTCCATGCTGCCGTTCTGGCCGCTGTCGTTGCAGCACCGGCGCTGGCCGGGGACGATACATCCGATACGGTCGATCTGGACGCCGCTTTCGCTGGCAGC
Source organism: Chromatocurvus sp. (assembly GCA_046260215.1). Lineage (GTDB taxonomy): Bacteria > Pseudomonadota > Gammaproteobacteria > Pseudomonadales > Halieaceae > Chromatocurvus. Next base: position 2,648 of record JBHEPQ010000334.1, on the reverse strand, counting down.
GCGCCCGTAATGGAGACGCTGGATACCTCGGCGATGGAAGAAACACGCGGTCGGCTCCCGTTGCTGGCAGTACCGTTGGCTATTGCCGGCGTCGATATTGGCCTGGCGGCGCTGTACTGGGGGGTATATGTCCCTCATTACAGCGGCGGCGGGACATGTACCGGCTGCTCTAACGCAATCCAGGTTCACTGAGCCTGAGCACTTTTGCCCGTTGCCTCTTCAGCATACAGCTTTTACGCTCGGGGTTGACGGGCAACCCACTGGCCATCGGTCCGCCATCGGTTGGGTAACGCTGCGATCCGTTCGCCGTCTGAATCTGAATCTGAATCTGTACCTGAATCTGAATCTGAATCTGAATCTGAACAAACAGGAAACCGCGTATGAAGCCTCCGCAAATGCTGGAGAGGGAGCGCAAAGAAGCGTTTCAGAAGCGCAGCAATCGTTACTGGTACCGCTGGATGGGCCTGTATACGCTTGCCCTCGTGGCCAATGTGGCACTGATCTATGCAGCGCAGCAGGAGGCTTATGCTGCCATGGTCAGCATGCTGGCAGGCCTGATGGTGGCCGGTATTGCCATTACAGGCTGGCTGGCGAAGCAGCGCGCCCTCGACGACATGAACAGCGAGGCCGACCCGGCCATCCGCCAGGCGCCTTCTGACTCCTGACGTGCTGACGCTACCGAGGATCGGTTGTGGCTCCCGCAGGTTGTCTGCCATGACACGAGCAGCGCGGCGGCGTGGGCTACATACGTACCTGCTCCCGCTGCTCATGTTACTTGTCGGGCCGTTTTTCTGCATGGATAACGCGGTGGGTAAGGAACGGGAATTCCGCGACTGGAAAACCCGTCGCGACCAGGGTGTGGTGCGTCAGGAGAGGGATTTCAGCTGTGGTGTTGCCGCGATGGCAACGCTCTTGACCTATTATTTCGAACGCCCGGTCAGCGAGGAACAACTGCTCGCGAGGCTGGACCTGCCGGATCCTGACGTGCTCACCGACGCGATATCCGGTGCGGGTGTTACGCAGCAGGAGCGGGAACGGCTTCTGGCCCTGCAGGAGCGTGGCGTCTCGTTGGCGATGCTGGCCGGACTGGCACGCGAGTATGGGCTGGTGGCGAAGGGCATAAAAATTAGCCCCGCTCTCCTGTCGCGCCTGAGTGTGCCGGCCATTGCCTATGTCGAGCCCCGTGGGGAGCCGCATTTCACGCTGATCCGCGGTGTCGATGGTTACGGCAACGTGCAGGTCGCAGATCCCTCCTGGGGAAACCGGCGTTTCCCGGCGGCTGACTTTGCACGCGTATTTGTCCCGCCGGGCGCTGTTTCCGGTCGTCTGCTGATTGTGCTCCCCGACAGTCACGAGGCTGGCCTCAGCGAGGACCGGTTCGGCGTGGATCGCCCGCAGCCCCTTATGCAGCCGCTCAATCAGCCGTTCGGGCTGGCCCCTTAAAACCCGGGGGTTGTCAGCTGGTCACCCTATGCCATCACAGCTCGCACAGAGTCAGGTCCAGCTCCTGGCGCAGTGCTGCACTGGCGTCCCGCTGTGCTGCGCCTGTGATAACGGCGGTGCTGGCTAGCTCGGGCCTGAGATAGGCCTTGGCGACCCGAAGCAGATCATCCAGCGTGACCGCAAGAACGCGCTGCCGGAACTGCATCCGTTGTGCGTGGTCCCGGCCGAAGCGACGATTGTGGAAATCCTGTCTCGCCTCGCCGGCGGGAGAAGCGGGTTTGTCCAGGCTGGAAATCACACCGAGAACCGCCTCCTCCACGGCATCGGCGCTGTGTGGATTCCCCAGCAGCCACGACACGGATTCATCGAAATCGCCCAGCGTCTCCGACAGACGAGGGTCGCGGTAAGAGAAAAAACGAAAGGCGGCGACGATTGAATCCTGACTGGCACCGCCACCGTAAGCGCCACCCTGTTCGCGAATGGCGCGGTGCAGAAAGCCATTGCGCAGGAAGCCGCCCAACACCGTAAGCGCAGCCGCATCCGGGTGACCCACGGGAACCGTCGGATAGGCTCTCGCACAGAAATTGACCTGGGTATTGGTAATCCAGCATTCACCGCGGCGCTCGCGCAATCGAGGCAGATCCAGCCGGGTATCCCCGTCGGCGTGCCGCATACCTGTAAGCCGGTCATGCGCCTCTGCCACAAGCTCGTCTGCCGTACCCGGTTCGCCAATGCAGAGCAGTTCCGGGCGATTTGCCTGCAATTTTTCATGCAACGCGGACAGCTCGCCGGCGAAGGTCTCGAGTTCACTGTCGTTGCGCAGACGCTCGTCCAGTGCACGCAGGTCGCGAATGCCGGCGAGGCCGGAGGCATGATGCTGCTGCCTGGCCAGGGGGCTCATGCCCGCGCAGGCGGCCGCCATCGCCAGTCCATGGCCGCTACCGGTGATCGACTGCTCCCGTCTTGCGCGCTGCTGGGAGACGAGCTCACGCATCCGCGGCAGCTCGCTGAACGCGAGGCTGTCACGGGTATCCCGCATCAGCGCCAGTTGCTCAGCGCTCTGGCGGCGCAGCGCCTTACTGGAGAGTACGAGATTGGCCGCGATAGACTGTTCGTCGTCGACGCTGCCACGCATGGTGGCCGAGAGACTGATGCTGCCAACGCAGGCAGACTGCCGGTGCTGGGTTTCCAGATAGCTGTCACCG
>JBHEPQ010000331.1:0-6666 GCA_046260215.1 Chromatocurvus sp. | reverse complement strand
GTATCAGCGCATTCACCACTCGCCTGCAGGTGGCGCTGGAGCAGGAGAGCCATCGATTCCTGGCTGCAGATCAGGTCGTGCGCAGTCGCCAGCCATTGCCCGACAACTGGCTGAGCGAGGCGCGATCTCGGGGTCTGGAGGTCGCTGAGACCCTGAGCTTTACGTCAATGGTATACAGCGAAGCCGATGGGTCATCACTGGCATCTGTCAAGGCGGTCAGTCCGGGGTATCCCCTGCGCGGCGATCTGAAGATGAGCGCTGCGCCCTTTGGCGAACCGCGGGTTGCGCCGGGCGGGCCGCCGCCGGGAGAAGTGTGGGTGGATTCCCGTCTTTTCCCCCTGCTGGAAATCGAGCCCGGCGCTACGGTGAACGTCGGTGATGCGGTGCTCAGGGTCACCGGGGCCGTGCGTGCCGAGCCTGATCGTTCCGTGTCCTTTGTCGATGTCGGTCCACGTGTTCTCATGCACATTGACGATATTCCGGCTACCGGCATCGTGCAGCCGGGCAGTCGCGTCAGCTATCGTCAGCTGGTCGCCGGCGATGTCCCGGCGGTAGCCGCCTATGCCGACTGGATAAGGCCGCGACTGGAGTCCGCCCAGCGGCTGATCGAGGTCAGCGAGGGTCAGCCAGGGGTGGGTGCAGCACTGTCCCGCGCCGAAAGTTTTTTGCTGCTTGCCGGTAGCCTGGGGGTTGTGCTGGCCGGTGTTGCCATTGCATTGGCCGCACGGCGATTCAGCGAGCGCCATGCCAACTATGTCGCCATCCTGAAAAGTCTCGGCGCTACCTCCCGGGATATCAACCGGCTGTATGGGTCCAGCCTGGTGGCGCTGGGTATTCTTGCTACCGTGGCGGGCTGCCTTTTCGGTGCGGGCCTGCAGGCACTGGCGTTCCGGGTGTTCGCTGACAGTCTGCCCCTGCAGCCGGGCGCGGCCGGCGTGCGCCCCTACGCCATGGGGGCGGCCACCGCCCTGGTCTGCCTGCTGTCTTTTGCCTGGCCGCCCCTGCGGCGCCTCGGTCTGGCCAGTCCCCTGCGCGTTTTACGCCGCGACATGCCGGATGAGGAGCGACGCAGCCTGTGGGACTATGCCATCGGACTCACCGCGGTCAGTGGCCTTATGTGGTGGTACAGCGGTGACGCGCTGCTGACGTTGGCGGTGCTGGCGGGCCTTGCCGCGAGCATTGCGTTCGGTTTCGCGTTGGCGCTGACGCTTTTGCGTGGAGGACGCCTTGTCGGCATGCGAGCCGGCAGTATCTGGCGCCTTGCCCTCGCCAGTCTGCAGCGACGGGGAAGCGCCAATGCGCTGCAGGTGGTCATCTTCTCCATGGCCATTCTGTTGTTGCTGGTGCTGACGATTATCCGGACCACATTGATAGACAGCTGGGAAACCCAGGTACCGGAGGACGCCCCAGATCACTTCGTAATCAATATCGCGCCGGATGAGGTAGAGCGCGTGGAGCAGACCCTGCGACAGGCAGGCATCGACAGTGAGGCACTTTATCCCATGATCCGTGGCCGTATCATGGGCATTAACGACGAGGAACTGTCAACGCGGGATGATCAGAGCGAGGGACGGCGTCAGCGAGAGGCCAACTTCACTTGGTCCCGGGCCGTGCCGGAGGGCAATGAACTGGTTGCGGGAAGCTGGTGGGCCGCCGATAGTGATGCGGCGCTGGTGTCACTGGAGGAGGAGTTTGCCGAGCGTCTGCAGGTCGGGGTGGGAGACCGGCTGGGTCTGCTGGTGGGGTCCCGCGACCTCAATGTGACCGTTTCCAGCATCCGTGCGCTGGACTGGCAATCAATGAAGCCGAACTTTTTCATGGTGTTTCCACCCGCACTGCTGACCGATTTTTCGGCAACCTTTATGACCAGTTTCCATCTCGGGGAAAAAAAGAAGACCTTTCTCAATCCTTTTATCCGCGAATTCCCCACCGTTTCGGTTTTCGAGATGGATGTGGTGATCGCCCAGCTGAGGAACATCGTCAAACAGGTGTCGGCCGCGGTGGAGCTGGTGCTCGCCATCATCCTGCTGGCCGGTGCGCTGGTTCTGATAGCGGGGGTGCAGGCGAGCGTCGACAGCCGCCGCCAGGAGAGCGCTCTGCTGCGTGCGCTGGGTGCGCGTCGCGGCCTGGTACTGGGAGCGCTGGCTATCGAGTTTGCGAGTCTCGGATTTTTCGCCGGCCTTCTGGCCGTCCTCGGCGCCGAGCTGTCCGCGTTCGCGCTGCAGGTGTGGGTGCTGGAGCTGGGATACCGACCGAGCTTCTGGCTATGGCCCGTGGGCGTGGGCGGGGCGATGCTGCTGATCGGTGCTCTGGGTGTCATCAGCTGCCGATCGTCGGTCAGCACCCCGCCGCTATTGGTACTGCGTGAGGCCGACTAGCGGTCGCCGTTATTGTGTCGTTGCCAGCATCAGCGGCGGATGCCGCGGATAAAGGTCTGCACCCCCAGCGTAACCTGGCGCGCAGCATCAATGTGACGCTGGAAAAGATATGGCGCGTCCACGCGCAGCATCGCCATGCCGTGAATGCTGGCCCAGGCGACGTTAGTCAGGTAGCGAACGTCGTCCGTCTGCACAAAGAGGCCATTGTCGACGCCGCGCTGCAGTATCTGCTGCACGACAGAAAAGGTCTCGCGACTGGCTTCGCGCAGTTCCGGGTATTTGTCCGGTGGCTGCACTACGGGCCCAAACATGAGCTTGAACAGAGATGCATTACGCGCGGCGTAATCCACGTACGTACGGGCCAGTGCGGCGAGCTGATCGGCAGGTGAGTCACCGGCCTTGTTGCCGGCCTGCTGCAGCGCCGTCAGCAGCTGTCGATAACCCTCGGCGGCCATCGCGGCCAGCAGAGATTCCTTGTCGGCAAAATGCCGGTACGGTGCAGTCTGGGAGACACCGAGGCCCCGAGCGAGGGCGCGCAGGCTAAGCCGCTCGGTGTCACTACTGGACAGTTGCTCTATTGCCGCAGCCAACAACGCGGCCCGCAGGTTGCCGTGGTGGTAATTGCGTCCGCTGGCCGCCGTTGCCCCCACACTGGTCTACCGGTCAGGGAAGCAGGTGTTTGACGGCGTCACGTTCTCCGGTGAGCTCTTCCTCGGTCGCTCGCATGCGCGCCTGGCTGAAGTCCCCGGTGTCAAGCCCCTTGACGATTTCCCACTGGCCGTCGCTGCAGCGGCAGGGGAACGAGTAAATCAGGCCTTGCTCGATGTCGTAGGAACCATCCGAGTACACACCCATGGAAACCCAGTCGTCACCGGGCGTGCCCAGGACCCAGTTTCGTATGTGATCGATTGCCGCATTTGCCGCGGACGCCGCCGAAGAGGCACCCCTGGCCTTGATAATGGCGGCGCCGCGCTGCTGGACCGTCGGTATGAATGTTTCTTCATACCATGTCTGCTCGATCTGATCGATGGCTGGCTTGCCGGTAACCAGCGCATTGAAGAGATCGGGATACTGGGTGGCGGAGTGATTGCCCCAGACCGTCATGCGGCTGATATCGTTGATGCTGGTGCCGGTCTTCTGGGCGAGCTGGGTCATCGCGCGATTGTGGTCCAGCCGCATCATGGCGGTGAAATTGCGCGGGTCGATATCCGGCGCATTGCGCTGCGCGATCAGGGCATTGGTATTCGCGGGGTTGCCGACCACCAGCACCCTGACGTCGCGATTCGCCTGATCGTTGATGGCCTTGCCCTGCACTGAAAAGATCTGCGCGTTGGCCTCCAGCAGATCCTTGCGTTCCATGCCCGGTCCCCGGGGTCTGGCCCCCACCAGCAGGGCGTAATCGGTATCCTTGAACCCGACACCGGGGTCGTCGGTGCAGGTGACGCCCATCAGCAGCGGAAACGCACAGTCGTCGAGCTCCATCCGCACGCCCTCAAGTGCTTCCATCGCAGGTGTAATATCCAGAAGCTGGAGTATCACCGGCTGGTCGGTGCCCAGCATATCGCCCGAGGCAATTCGGAACAGCAGGGAATAGCCAATCTGCCCGGCGGCGCCGGTAACGGTAACTCTGACGGGTGCTTTCATAGGATGTCCTTGTATTTCTGACGTTCGTCATTGGTGTTTTTGCGCTGCATTTTCCGGTGGTTGCGCGCAAAACACAAGACATGACTGCTGGACCGGCAATCCGTTGGACCGCTCCGGTGGACGCCCGCCGCCGCTCAGCGGTAGACTTCTGCACCCGCGAAGGTAAGGATTTTTCATACCGTGCAGGATCTGTCCCGCAAACAGCGCCTTGAGTTCAACAAGCTGCAGATCGATATTCCGGCGGTGCAGCAGACACAGGATCCAGCCGGTGACATCCGCCTGGTATTTGTGTAGGTGTCCGGCGCGCGCGAGGGCGCTGGACTGTTGCTTCAGTGCACGGCGCTGACCCTGGTCCGCGGTGACCGCGAGCTGTTTTCGGATCTTCATTTCTCGTTGCGGGCGGGGGAGATTCTGCAGATCGAGGGCGAGAATGGCGCTGGCAAGACGAGCCTGCTGCGGCTGCTTGCCGGGCTCGCGCGCTACGGCTACGACGGTGAGGTTCAGCGGCTTTCCTCCCTGATCTATATCGGACACCTGAGCGCCGTCAAGGAGCTCCTGACGCCCCGTGAAAACCTGGCATGGCACGTCGATGGTCTGGGAGCGCCCGGCGATACGGCCGTGTGCGCGGCGCTGGCGAGCGTTGGCCTTGCGGGATACGAGGATGTGCCCTCGCACCAGCTTTCTGCGGGGCAGCATCGTCGCGTCAACCTTGCGAGGCTGCATCTTTCGTCGCAGCCGCTGTGGCTGCTCGATGAGCCGTTCACCGCTATTGACCGCTTTGGTGTGGCCGCTCTGGAACAGCTTTTTGTGGCTCACGCGCAGCGCGGGGGGGCGGTGGCGCTGACCTCGCACCAGGCGCTGAACATGGACTACCCGGTGACGCGACTGATTCTGCGCCCCGGGGGCGACACGTGAGTTCGACGCAGCCGCCCGGCGCACTGGTATTCGGCCGGCGCCTGCTTCGGCGGCAGCTGACGCTGGCTGTGCGACGCCCGGTGGCGGTGGGTAACCCCCTGCTGTTTTTTGCCATGGTGGTGGCGCTGTTCCCCCTGGGTCTCGGGCCGGCACCTGACACGCTCGCCCGGTTCGCACCGGGAATACTCTGGATCGTGGCATTGCTGGCGAGCCTGCTGTCTGCCGACGGCATCTTTCGCAGCGATTTCGACGACGGCAGTCTGGAGCAGCTGCTGCTCTCCCCACAGCCACTGTACCTGTCGGTGCTGGCATACGTGGCGGCGCACTGGCTGGTCACCGGCGTTCTGCTGGCGCTGGTTTCTCCCTTGTTCGCCGCAATGCTCGACCTGCCGCCGTCGGCGTGGCCGGCGCTTGCCGGAGGGCTTCTGCTGGGGTCCGGAGTGATGAGCCTGGTGGGCGGCATCGGGGCGGCGCTGACAGTAGGCCTCAGACGCGGCGGCATGCTGATTTCCCTGCTCATTCTGCCGTTCTACATGCCAGTGCTGATCTTTGGCACAGCGGCGGTCCAGGCGGCCCTGGATGGTGCGCCGGTATTGCCATTCCTGTCGCTGCTGGGTTCCATGCTCTGCCTGTCCATCGCCCTGGCACCGCTGGCGATCAGTGCTGGACTGCGCATCAGTATCGATGCCTGAATTTTCGGGTATTCACCTGCAATAGCAATTTGTTCGCGGAGGCCCGCAGAGTATAATGTCTCCCAGATGTGGACTCTCTTTCACAAGTTCGGCTCGCCGCCCTGGCTGTATCAGCTGTCGGGGGTAATTCTGCGGTGGCTTTTTCCCGTGACATTGCTGTTGTTGGTGGTGGGTATCGCCTGGGGCCTGCTGTTTACAGCACCGGATTTTCGGCAGGGCAACAGCTACCGCATCATTTATATACACGTGCCCGCCGCGGTGGTCGCTCTGGCGGGTTACTACGTCATGGCAATCGCCGGTGGCATCAGCCTTATCTGGAAAATGAAGATGGCGGACGTAGCGATGCGGGCGGCGGCGCCGGTCGGGGCAGCGCTGACGTTCATTGCTCTGTTGACCGGGGCCATCTGGGGAAAGCCGACCTGGGGTACGTGGTGGGTATGGGACGCACGCATCACCTCGATGCTCATCCTGTTATTTCTGTATCTAGGGGTCATTGCCCTGTACGAAGCCTTCGACAACAAGGCCGCTGCTGCCAGGGCCTGCGCTATCCTCAGCCTGGTGGGTACGGTGAACATTCCGATCATCTACAAATCGGTCGACTGGTGGTACAGCCTGCATCAGCCCGCATCCATCAAGTTTACCGGCGGCAGCAGTATCGATTCGAGCATGCTGTACCCCCTGCTGGTAAGCATCATCGCTTTTTATGCCCTGTTCACCTGTTGCCTGCTGGCAAACATGCGTGCCGAGATTCTCCAGCGCGAGCGCAGGACCGGCTGGGTGCAGCGCCTCGCGAGTGAGGCCGCCTGATGTACTTTGACAGCATTCAGGCACTGATAGAAATGGACGGGCACGGTGTTTTTGTGTGGTCGGCCTATGGCATTTCAATTATTGTTCTGGGGGTGCTGGCTATCGCGCCGTATCGCCGCCAACGGCGGTTGTTGGCCGCCATCCGTGCCGGACAACGCCGCGCGGCGAGCGCCGGCGCCAGCAACCCGACGTCGATGCTGTCTGGCGTCGATTCTGCCAGCGAGTCGATC
>JBHEPQ010000318.1:0-3198 GCA_046260215.1 Chromatocurvus sp. | reverse complement strand
GATGCCGAGATTTACGGCGCCGAGCTGGATTTTACCTGGTATGCCAGTGACGCCCTGCGCCTGCAGGCCGCCTATACCTTCCTTGAGTCGGAGTACACCGATTTTACCCAGTTGACCAGCAGCCCCGGCGTCATCGCCTACACTGGCGGTTGCGAGCTGATCACCACCCCTGCGGAGCAGTCCACCTGCCGCGTCGACTTTACCGGCAATGAGATCGAGCGCGCACCGCGGCATTCTGTTGTCGGCATCGCCCGCTACAGTGCGGCACTCACCGCCGGCATCAATGGGTTCGTGGAACTGCAGACAACCTTCCGGGATGAGCGGTTCTCCAATCCGAACAACCAGCTGCAATTCGATAGTTACTGGCTGTCCGACTTGCGCGTCGGCCTCAGCAGTGGCAACTGGCAGGTAATCGCTTACGTAAATAACCTGTTCGATGACGATACGATTCAGGATGGCTTCAATACCGGTGGAGACCTGCGCAACTTTTCTCTGGCTGGCGCAACCTTTGTGCTTCCTGACAGCGCGCAGTTTTACTTGCCCCCGCCCCGGGCCGCAGGCATTCGCGCGTCCTACAGCTTCGGTCAGTAAGCGGTGAAAGTGAATAAGAATAAACAGTAGGCACGGCGCCCGCGACGGGCAACGATGGAGTGGCAGTCATGAGCACGGCAACGCTTACTGACAGGGCGCGAGAACCGTCGATCGTCCCGAGCGAGAAGGCGGCTATCGCATCGACAAGCAGCCCGTCCGGCGCTGTCGTTGGGGCAATGGCACTCTGGCTGGTACTCGCCGGCATCGCGCTTGCCAACACCACTCTGGCGCTACAGCATGCCTGGGTAGGCGTTCCGTCCTGGCAGGATACCTGCGTCTCCCTCACCCTTGCGGCACTCGGCGTGGCGCTGATCTGGCGCGGTCTCAAAGCCGCTGACCCGGCGGCGAGCGTCCTTGGCTATGCAGGCGGTGCACTGCTGTGGATGGGGTTTTTCGAATGGACCTGGCTTAACTTCTCGCTCTGGCTTGGCGTCGACCCACTGGTGATTGACGGGCAAGCTGTCCTGCCACCCTCCCTGCTACTGATTCAGGCCAGCACCTTCATCTTCTTACCCCTCGTTATCCTTACCCTGGCCAATCAGCACACACGCTGCCGCATGATGCTCTGGATCCGGCGCCGACTACACTTACGCGCACCCGCGCGCTCCGGGGCGCGGCAGGGGCAACATGCTGCGCGGGTGAGCGCATCGGAAACCGTGTTTGTCATCTGGTTTGTTTATCTCCTGAATATCGCCCTGTACGACCCTCGCCTCCTGGGACGCAGCCCCGAGGTCTACACTGGTTCCCTTATAGTCATTGGCCTGTGGGCATGTTTTCTGATTTCCCGACTGTTGCGCATACACCAGCCCGGCCTGGCCATTCGCTACGCGATACCCACCGCGTACCTGTTATCTATACCCGTTGATGGCGTGACGCAGACCGGCTGGTTTCCCGCATTCTGGATACAGCCGCTCGAATATCCGATAAGCGTCTCTGTTGTCGTGTGCGTGTTTGCCGGATGCACCTGGGGACTTTGTAGGGCCTCTCGCCCGACATGAAGGCGTCAGATCTCCCGACGCGCAGGTAATAGCCGGTAACCCAGTCATTTCAGACCGAGTCATTTCAGACCGAGTCAGTTGATATCGATCGCGTAGCGGCGCAGAACCTCCATGGGCACGGTTTCAAGCGCGCGCCGATGAGTGCGCCGCAGGTGCACGCGCGGCGCCTTGTCTACTTTCTGCGCCTCAAACCAGCGAGCCGCGCACAGACACCAGCGCTGCCCCGGCTTCAGCCCGGGAAAACCATAGGCGGGGATGGGGGTCATCAGATCGTTGCCGCGATTCTTGGAGAACGTCAGAAACTCCTGCGTGAGTTCCACGCATACCGTGTGTGACCCGGCATCCAGAGCGCCAGTATTGCAGCAGCCGTCGCGAAGAAAGCCCGTCATCGGATCTTCACCGCAGGTCTCCAGCGGCTCACCGAAGACGTTGACCGACTCGTCCATGTCCATAACTGACTACCTCTTTGTCTTGCGTTGTATTGAGTTGTCTTGAGCTTTTATTTTCAGCTCACATTTGGCCCATATCCAGTGCAGCACGAATAGCGCCCCGCTGTCACGTTGCACCCGGTAGCCGGCGATCATTCGTCAGGTGTGTGCAATGCTGCCGCCGAGGCGCGTGACCGCATTGCCCGAGCAGTCACATATTCGGTCGATTGCGTGTTACGCGCGGCACAACGCGTGACGCGCAGCACAAATAGTGTATGCTCCGCAGCATTATGATCTGGCAATTCCACAGACATCGCGCCTCCAGAGCGCTGGCAGCACTGCTGCTGGCGATGGTTATTGGTGCGCAGTTCGGGCTGGTCGGGCACCAGCATGACCATAACCACTCGGTTGCCGACTGTCTGCAATGCCAGTTTGATCACAGCAAGATCGCACTCTCGACCGGCAGCCATACTACCTTCCATGCACCGGCAGAGGTAATTTCCAGCTCCTTTACCCTGTCGCGTGCGGCCTCCCCCCACTATTACTTCAACGCGCGAGGTCCCCCGGCGCTCTCCTGATACGGACACATTTTTTTCTATCCTCAGGAGATCGACATGAAGAAGATTCTTATTGCGGCCTGCGTCGGCGCCGCCAGCCAGGCTATGGCGCAAGTACCCGAGTCGCAGATGGAACACGTGCTTGTTACCATGCCCATCCACAAGAAAGCAGCAGAGACAGCGCTACCCGTCACGGTTCTGAGCGGCGAGGAACTGCGCCGCCTGGCGGCCAGTACGCTGGGGGAAACCCTCGGCAACAAGCCCGGTATTTCCAATGCATCCTTTGGCCCCGGGGTAGGCCGACCGGTCATTCGGGGGCAGGGCGGCCCGAGAACCATCAATCTGAGTAACGGCATAGCCGCAGCCGATGTCTCAAGCCTCAGCCCCGATCACGCGGTCGGTATCGAGCCGATGCTGGCCAATTCCGTTGAGGTGCTGCGCGGTCCCGCAACGCTCCTGTACGGCGGCGGCGCTATCGGCGGCGTGATCAATACGCGTGACAACCGCATCCCGAGCCAACGCATCGACGGTGTGCAGGGTGCCGTTGAATATCGCTACGACGATGCTTCCGGGATGGACACCGGTGTGGCGAAACTCGAGGCGGGCGCCGGTGATTTCGCATTC
>JBHEPQ010000317.1:0-12892 GCA_046260215.1 Chromatocurvus sp. | reverse complement strand
TCGCGGTGAAGGACACGGCGTTGCCGTACCCGTCGACGATTGACAGGTGCGTGGTGCCACCGATCTCCCGGGTCGTGTCGGCGCCGTGCAGCGCCGCCCGGGGCTCGCGGAGAAGCACCGCGCTCGGGTCGCCGTGGCTCGCCTCGCCCTCGGGGGCCGCCCGGTCCTCGGCGCGCGCGGCGACGTAACGCGGGTCCAGCAGGTGCTGCAGCGAGAGTGTCATGGCCCCGGGGTCGCCGAAATAGTGGTCGCGGTCTGCATAGGCAAGGCGCTGCGCGTCGACAAAGGCGGCGATGCGATCCTCGCGATCGGCGCTCTCCGGCAGCAACGCGTCGTAAAGATTGGCCACCAGGATCTCCATGGCGCCGGAGGACGGCGGCGTCGCGCTGCAGATGCGCAGGCTGCGCCAGGGCCCGCAGACTGCGGCGCGCTCGGCGGGGCGATAGGCGGCGATGTCACCCAGGCTCAGGGTACCCGGGTTCGGCCCGGCGGCCACCGCAGCGACGATCTCGGCCGCCACGGGGCCGCCGTAGAAGGCCAAAATGCCCTCCTCCGCAAGCGCCGTCAGCGTCTCTGCATATTCGGGGTTCCTGCGTCGGTCGCCAGCCTTCAGCGCGTCGCCATCGGGGTAGAAGTAGGCGGTCGTCTCGGGGTTGTCGTCGAGGCGCGTGTACTGCCTCATGCGTTGCAGCAGGCCCGCGAGCCGCGGCGACACCTCGAAGCCATCCTGCGCCAGGCGGATCGCCGGCTGAAAAAGGTCCGCCCAGGGCAGCTTGCCATGCCGGTCGTGCGCCTGCCTGTACATGGCCACCACCCCCGGCACGCCGACGGCGAGGCCGCTCTGCCAGGCATCCAGAAAGCCCATGACCTCGCCGTCCTGCATGAACATATCCGCCCGCGCGCCCCCCGGCGCGGTCTCCCGCCCGTCGTGGAACACGATACGGTCCTCGCTGCGATCGTAGACCAGCATGAACCCACCGCCACCGAGCCCGGAACTCTGCGGCTCCACCAGGCCGAGCACCGCGTGCGCCGCGATGGCGGCGTCGACGGCACTGCCGCCGCGCTCGAGCATTGCAGCCGCGACATCGGTGGCATAGGGGTTGGCCACGGCGACCATGGCGCCGTGGGGCCAGTCCGCCGCTTCGGCCGCGGCTCGAAGCGGCAGCGCGATGATGGCGAGGGCCAGGAGGAAACGTATCAGTGCTCTCATGGTGGCATCCTGCTTGCGTCAAAACCGCATGGTACCGAATCTACGGTCGCCTCGTAGCGCTCAGCGCTGCCGTTTGGTCTCCAGGATCACCGAGGGCTTCGTGCGCAACAGCCCGCCACGCCGCAGATCGAGGTCCCGCCACTGCCGGATACGCTGTGTCTGGGGCCGAAGCGGCGACCTGAATACCGGGAGCGGAGGAAGTCCTGATTAGGCTTTGGGCGTGGACGTGCCCTCGGCTATGATTGCCGGTGTGCCGATACGGAGCGTCCCATGCCGAAAACGATCGTGATTGGAGCCGGCTTTGCCGGACTCGCCGCCGCATGCCATCTGGCCAGGGGCGGTTTCGACGTCGTGGTGGTGGAGCGTCACGACCAGGCCGGCGGGCGAGCGCGTACGTTCACTGAAGAGGGTTTTCGCTTCGACATGGGGCCGAGCTGGTACTGGATGCCCGACCTCTTCGAGCGCTTCTTCAAGGGACTGGATCACCGGGTCGACGACCTCTACGAGCTGGTGCGGCTCGATCCCAGCTATGAGGTGATATGGCCCGGGGGCGATAGCTGGGAAATCCCGGCGGGGCTGCCGGCCCTGGCGAAGCTCTTCGAGGCGCACCAACCGGGTGGTGCTGCCGCGCTCGATCGGTTTATCTCGCAGACACGCTATATTTACGAGCAAGCGCTTGGCGACTACCTATTTCGGCCGAGCATTTCGTTCTTCGAGTTTGTCGACCTGCGGCTGGTGCGCGAGCTTTTTCGGCTGCGCATGTTGCGCTCGATGTCCTCGTACGCGCGCGATTTCTTTGATCATGAGCAGCTGGCGCGACTGGTGGAATGGCCAGTGCTTTTCCTCGGCGCGTCGGCGGACAAGACCTCGGCGATGTACAGCCTGATGGGCTACGCCGACATGGCGCTGGGGACCTGGTACCCAAAGGGCGGTATGCACGAGATCATCAAGGCGATGGTGCGGGTAGCCGAGGGGCTGGGTGTCGAGATCGTGCTCGGCGAGCCGGTGGAGGGGATTCTGGTGGAGGCCGGCCGGGCCGTGGGCGTGGAGACGCCGAGTGGCGAACGCCGCGCCGACGCCGTGCTCGCCTCGGCCGACTACTACCACGTGGAGAGCGAGCTGATACCGGCGCGCTACCGGCAGTTCAATGAAGTCTATTGGGACAAGCGGGCGATGAGTCCGTCGAGTCTTCTCTACTACATCGGGCTGGAGGGGCACCTGGGCGATCTGCTTCACCACACGCTCTTCTTCGACGAAGATCTGGACCGCCACATGGACGCTGTCTACGACGACGCGCGCTGGCCCGATGCACCGCTCTTCTACGCCTGCGCGCCGTCGGTGACCGATCCGTCAGTGGCGCCGAAGGGCTGCTCAAACCTCTTTTTACTCATCCCGCTGGCGCCGGGCCTCGAGGACTCCGACGCCCAACGCGAACGGCTTTACGACCAGGTGATGAACCGTTTGGAGGCGAGGGTCGGCGCGTCGTTGCGCGACCGAATCGTGGTGCGTCGGTCCTACGCCATGCGCGACTTCGAGGCCGACTATAGCGCCTACAAGGGCAATGCCTACGGCATGGCCAACACCCTACTGCAAACCGGTCCGCTCAAGCCGCCACTCAGGTCGAAAAAGCTGCCCGGCCTCTACTTCGCGGGGCAGCTCACCGTACCGGGTCCGGGCATGCCGCCGAGCCTGGTGTCGGGCGAGCTGGCAGCGAAGGTGCTCATGGATGACATCGGCGAAACGTAATAACGGTCATGGCACAAGCAGCAGGCAAAAGCAGGGGCAGCAGCGACGGCGCAAGGGGCGCTCTCGGTGATATCTTTCATCCCTGCACCCGGCGCTGGTTCACGGAGGCCTTCGCGGCGCCGACGCGGGTCCAGCTCGAGAGCTGGCCGGCGCTGCAGCGTGGCGATAATGCGCTGCTGCTGGCGCCGACCGGATCCGGCAAAACCCTGGCCGCCTTCCTCGCGTCCATCGATCGCCTTATGTTCCGCAAGGCGGTGCCCGAACCCGGCGTCAAGGTACTGTATATTTCGCCCCTCAAGGCACTCGGCGTGGACGTGGATCGCAACCTGCGCGCGCCCCTGGCCGGCATCTCTGCCGTGGCTGCCCGCGATGGCGTGGCGCACCACCCGGTCGAGGTCGCCATCCGCTCCGGCGACACGGAGTCCCGCGCCCGGCAGCGCATGCTGAGAAGCCCGCCAGACGTGCTGATCACCACGCCCGAGTCCCTGTTCCTGATGCTGACGTCGAAGGCCAGGGACATCCTCGCCAGCGTCGAGACGGTGATCATCGACGAGATCCACACCATGGTCGCGACAAAGCGCGGCGCCCACCTGTTCCTGTCTCTGGAACGCCTTGAGCGGCTGCGGGCGACCAAGGGCACGCTGCAGCGCATCGGCCTGTCTGCGACGCAGCGGCCTCTGGATGAGGTGGCGCGACTCCTCGGTGGCTTCCAGGTCGGGCGCGAGGGCGCCCGTCCCGAGCAGCGCCCCGTCGTTGTCATCGACGCGTCGGAGAAGCGGCCCTTCGAACTCACCATCTGCATGCCCCTCGGCGACCAGGCCGAGACTCCGGCTGATGAATTCAACGTCGTCGGCAACGCGGCGACCTCGCCCGTGCCAGCGTCCATTTGGCCGGCGATCTATCCGCGCCTGGTGCGCCTGATCCGCGAGCATCGCTCGACGATGGTTTTCGTAAACAGCCGCCGCCTGGCCGAGCGTCTTGCGGCTGCGGTCAACGACACAGCGGAGGAGGATCTGGCCCGCGCTCACCACGGCGCCATGGCCAGGGACACGCGGGCCGATGTCGAGGACCGGCTCAAGCGCGGCGACCTGCGCGCCCTCATCGCCACTTCGTCCATGGAGCTCGGTATTGACATGGGCGCGGTGGATCTTGTGATACAGATTGAGGCACCGCCGTCGATTGCCTCCGGCCTGCAGCGCATCGGCCGCGCGGGGCACGGGGTGGGCGAGGTGTCCAAGGGCATCGTGTTCCCCAAGTATCGCGGCGACCTGCTGTCGGCGGCGGCGGCGGCGAAGCAGATGCTGCTCGGTCAGGTCGAGGCTTCGGCCTATCCGCGCAACCCCCTCGATGTGCTGGCCCAGCAGATCGTGGCGATGGTGGCGATGGAGGACTGGGGCGTAGACGACCTGTACCGCGCCGTGCGCGGTGCGGCCTGTTTTGCCGAGCTGCCCCGGGCCTCCTTCGACGAGGTGCTCAACCTGCTCTCCGGCCGCTATCCGAGCGATGATTTCTCCGGCCTGCGGGCACGCGTTACCTGGGATCGCATCAAGGACTGCCTGTTCGCGCGGCGCGGTGCCCAGCGCACGGCCATCCTCAACGCCGGCACGATCCCGGATCGGGGGCTGTACGGTGTATTCCTCCTCGGCGGTGAGGGAGCAAAGAACCGTGTCGGCGAGCTCGATGAGGAAATGGTGTTCGAGCTGCAGGCCGGCGAGGTGTTCCGCCTCGGGGCATCCATGTGGCGGACCCTGGAAGTCTCCAGGGACCAGGTGCTGGTGGAGCCGGCGCCGGGGGCAGGGCAAGATGCCATTCTGGCGCGGCGACGGAGTCGGTCGACCGCTGGAGTTCGGTCGTGCCATCGGCGTTCTGACCCGCGAGCTGTCGCGGGCAAAGCGCGGCGCCGCGGTGCAGCGCCTGAGCGAGGAATACGCCCTCGAGGAAGAGGCGGCGGAGATTCTCTACGACTACGTGCGCGAGCAGTTCGACGTCGCCGGCGAGGTGCCCTCGGACCAGCACATCGTGATCGAAAGCTTTATCGACGAGGTCGGCGACTGGCGCGTGGTCCTGCAGTCGCCCTTCGGTTCACGTGTGCACGCGCCGTGGGCCATGACCGTTGCGGCCCGCCTGCGCGAGCGATTCGGCGAGATTGACGTGGTCTGGAGCGACGACGGCATCGTCTACCGGCTGCCGGAATCCGAGTCGCCGCCGCAGGCCGAGTGGTTTATTCCCGACCCCGAAACGCTGGAGGAAGAGGTAATCCGGGCCTTGACGGATACGTCCATGTTCGCCGCCCGATTTCGTGAGAACGCGGCGCGAGCCCTGCTGCTGCCGCGCCGCTTTCCGGGACAGCGCACGCCCCTGTGGCTGCAGCGCCGCAAGTCAGCGGACCTGATGAACGCCGCGGCGCAGTATCCCAAGTTCCCCATGATCCTTGAAACCTACCGCGAGTGCCTGAGCGACGTGTTCGACCTTGCCGGGCTGACGCAGATTCTCGAGGAACTGCGCAGCCGACGTATTCGGGTTCACGAGGTGCTGAGCGACGCGCCGTCCCCCTTCGCCCAGACCGTGCTCTTTGACTTCACCGCGAGCTTTATTTACGACGCAGACGCGCCGCTCGCCGAACGCCGCGCCCAGGTCCTGTCCCTGGACCATGCCCAGCTCAAGGAGCTGCTCGGCAGTGCCGACTACCGGGAGCTGCTCGACGCAGAGGCGATCGCGGCGATCACTCTGCGCTGCCGGCGCCTCGACCGGCCGTCGCTTAAAGACGGGGACGATATCCATGATCTGCTCCTGGCTCTGGGTGATCTCACCGCCGACGAGATCGCCGACCGTGCCGTTGACGAGTTCCGCCCGAGGCTGCCGCAGGTGCTTGCAGCGCTTAGCGAGCAGCGGCGGATTCTGGAGATCCGCGTCGGCGGTGTGCCACGCTTTATCGCCGTCGAGGACGCGGCACGCTACCGCGATGCCCTGGGCTCCGTCTTGCCCATGGGTGTGCCCACGGCCCTCCTCGAGCCCTGCGAGGCGCCGGTGACCAACCTCATCTCGCGCTTCGTACGCACCCATGGACCCTTCACGGAGGGGGATGTCGCCTCCCGCTTCGGCCTCGGCGTCGACGTGGTCCGCCGCGTGCTCAGGGAACTGGCCGGCGCCGGCCGGGTGCTGGAGGGCGGCTTCAGCCCCGGCGGCACGACCCGCGAATGGATCGACGCCGAGGTTCTGAAGACGATTAAGCGCCGCTCCCTCGCCGGCTGGCGGCAGCAGATCGAGGCCGTGGAGCATGAGCAGTACGCCGCTTTCGTCACCGACTGGCAGGGCGTCACGCGTCCGCGACGAGGCATCGACGGGCTGTTTGAGACCATCGAGCAACTGCAGGGCGTACCCCTGCCGGCATCGACGCTGGAGACGGAGGTCCTCCCGGCGCGTGTCGAGGGCTACCGCGAAGGCCAGATCAATGAGTTGTTCGTGTCCGGGGAGGTAATCTGGCGCGGCATTGAGGCCGTCGGCAGCAGGGACGGTCGTATCGCGCTCTATCTCACGGAGAACTACCCGCTCCTCGCTCCGCCGGCACAGGCTGTGGAGGCCGATCTTTCGTGCCGCGTGCTCGGCTTCCTGCGTGAGAATCGCGCGCCCTTTTTCGACGACATCGTCGCCGCCGTTGGCGGCTTCCCCAACGACATCCTCGAGGCCCTCTGGGACCTGGTGTGGGGCGGGCACGTGGGCAATGACAGTCTGGCGCCGCTGCGCTCGCGCCTCGGCGCGAAGGTGGCGCGTAACGCCACCCGCCGCGGCCGGCGTCCGCGAATGCGCTCGACGCTCGCGCGAGCGAACCGCCTGCCCGGCAGTGAGGGCCGCTGGACCCTCTTCGAGCGGGCCAGCTGGTCGCAGCCGAGCCCTGAGGAGGCGCGCACGGCTCAGGTTCAGCAGCTTCTTGAGCGCTACGGCATCCTCGTCAAGGAAGCGCTGGCCCGCGAGGGCGTGAGCGGCGGGTTTGCCGCCATCTATCCCGTGCTCAAGGTCATGGAGGAGGCCGGCCGCGTGCGCCGCGGCTATTTTGTCGAGGGCCTCGGCGCCAGTCAGTTCGCCGTGCCCGGCGCCGAGGATCGCTTGCGCAACGTTCCCGAGCAGGCGCAGGCCGTCGTGCTTGCGGCGACGGACCCGGCTAACGCCTGGGGGCACCTCCTGCCCTGGCCCGACGCTGTGGGGGAGGGTCCGCGCTGCAGCCGCAGCGCCGGGGCCCGGGTAATTCTCCATCGGGGTTTCCTGCTGGCCTTCATCAGCCAGGCGGGCGATCAGATGGCCACCTTTCTGCCCGAGAACGAGCCGGAACGCGGCCACGCCGCGGCGCAGCTTGTCGAGGGTCTGAAGCGCGCGGCCCGGGGCCGGCGCTAGCTGCATCTGGCGAAGATCGACGGCGCGTCACGGGCTGCCGACGACCTGCATCGGCTGCTTCTTGAGGGCGGTTTCCAGCATGCCTATCGCGGCTACAGCTACAAGAGCGACGAGGTGGACCTGCATGCCTGAGGGTGACACGCTGCATCGCGTAGCCTTTCAGATCAGCAAGCAGATCTGTGGCCGACGTATCGAGGCGGCCCGGGCGCGTGTCGAGCTGTGCCGGGCGGGCGAGCTCGCCGGCCACCTCCTGACTACGGCGGAGGCGCGCGGCAAGCACCTGCTGCTGGATTTCGACAACGCTTTATCCGTGCACTCGCACCTCGGTATGACCGGTTCCTGGCATATCTACCCGCGCGGTGAGCGCTGGCGCAAGCCGGCCCATCGCGCGGCCCTGGCCCTGCGTTTTTCGACGCACGACCTGGTCTGCTTTAGCCCGAAGCTAATCGAGCTCGATACGACGGCGCGGGTCCGCCGCAACCCCTTCGTGACCGGACTGGGTCCCGACCTGCTTGCCGGGACCTTCGACGAGGAGGCGGCGATCGCCCGCCTGCGCGGGCACAGCACCGTCCCGCTCGGCGAGGCCCTCATGGACCAGCGCCTCGTTGCCGGTATCGGCAATGTGTACAAATCCGAGATTCTGTTTATGAATCGCCTCGATCCCTTTAAACCCGTGGCCGCCTATGACGATGGCACGCTGCGCGCCTGCTTGCACGATGCGCGGTACTACCTGCGGCGCAACCTCGAGGGCCTGCGGCGCAAGTTCCGCGGCACGACGCAGGGCGACCGCCTCTGGGCCTATCGCCGTCGCGACATGCCTTGCCTGCTTTGCGCGACACCGATCGCGATGCGCCGCCAGGGCGAGGCAGCGCGCTCCACGTACTATTTTCCGCAGTGCCAGGGGGTCGACGCATGACGCCGGAGCTGGTCTGGTTCAAGCGCGACCTGCGCGTGGCAGACCATTCGCCGCTGGTCGCCGCGGCCAGGCGCGGGCCCGTAGTCTGCCTGTACATCTATGAGCCGGAGCTGATCGAAGCTGAGGATTTTTCCCGCCGGCACCTGCTGTTCATCAACGATTCCCTCGCCGGCCTCGACGCCCGCCTGCGTTCGCTCGGTTCGCGGCTGCTGATCCGCCGTGGCGAGGCCGGTGCCGTTCTGCGCGAGCTGCAGGCGCAGACCGGCTTCTCGCGGCTGCGGGTGCACCAGGAAACCACCAACGGCCTCGCTCACGTCCGCGACCGGCGGGTGCTGGCCTGGGCACGCGAAACCGGTGTGGAGATAGTCGAGTACCGTCAGCAGGGTGTGGTACGTCGCCTCGCATCGCGGGACGGCTGGGGCGGCCAGTGGCAGGTGTTTGTCCAGTCGCCCCTGGTGCCGCCGCCGCGCGCTCTGCAAGATGGCAGCGCCGGGCTGGCCGGCGAGGATATCCTGGGGCCTTCGCACTGGAACCTCGCCGACGACGGGCTGGTCGAACGCCAGGCGGGAGGCGAGACCGAGGCTCAGGAGATGCTCAAATCTTTCCTGAAGGCGCGCTCCAAAGGCTATTTGATGGGGCTGTCGTCGCCGCTGACGGCCTGGGAAGCCTGTTCGCGGTTGAGTCCCTATCTCGCTTACGGCAACGTCTCCCTGCGCACTGTCTATCAGCGGGCGGCGGCTCGACGCCGGGACCTGCAGCGCGAGCGCGGGCCGAAGGACCCGCAGGCGCAGGCCCTGTCGGCCTACCTTGAGCGTCTGGCCTGGCACTGCCACTTCATACAGAAGCTAGAGGACCAGCCGCGCATCGAGTTCGAGAACATCAACCCGGCCTTCGACGGTGTTCACGAGGGCGAGTTCAACGAGGACTATCTGGAAGCCTGGGCGGCGGGACGCACGGGCTTCCCTATGGTCGATGCATGTATGCGTGCCCTGCGCGCTACGGGCTGGATCAACTTCCGCATGCGCGCCATGCTCATCTCCTTCGCCAGCCACCACCTGTGGCTGCACTGGCGTCGTCCAGCGCTGCACCTGGCGCGCCTGTTTGTGGACTACGAACCCGGCATTCACTACTCGCAGGTGCAGATGCAGGCAGGGACGGACGGCATCTCTACCCTGCGCATGTACTCCCCGACGAAACAGGCGCTCGACCAGGATCCGCAGGGCGTTTTTATCCGCCGCTGGGTTCCGGAGCTGGCCGAGGTGCCCGTCGAGTACATCGCCGAGCCGTGGAATATGCCCGCACAGCGGCAGGCGGCGGTCGGTTGCGTGGTGGGGCGGGATTACCCTGCGCCGATCGTCGAGCATACGCAGCCCTGGGCGGTCGCGCAGCGACGGCTGCAGGCGGTGCGTCGTGACGCGACGCGCAGCGGTGTGTCACGGCAGGTGTTCGAGCGTCACGGCTCGCGGCGGCGAAGGGGTATGCAACGCAGAACCCACACACGGCGCGGCGCATGACCCGGAGGTTGGGAGATGGATAGATCCGCGCTGGCGCGAAAAAGAGCGTGTGTTTCGCTTTTCCGTACTTGGAAAGGCTGGTGGGACTACAGGCTCTGAAAGCGTAAGGAAGTGTGACGGTGGCACTGACAAGAGACTTCAAGGCCACGATGTATTTTTCTCGGTATTTTTCATGGTGATCGCGCAATAGGGTTTTAAGTCTCTGAAAAATTAACGCGGAAACCAGCTGTTGACGATAGAGTGGGAGTAGCCGGCACTGACAGGCAATGACCAGAATTCGCGGACCTTGGCTGAACATAGAAGCCAAGTCAAGTGCCAAAAAAACATTGTAAATCTGGATAGCAACTCCTAAAATACAAGGTATGCTAAAGCGCGAACTGACCGAACAACTTCAATCGGCAATCGCACAAGCGCCTGCGGTTGCATTGCTTGGTGCGCGCCAGGTCGGCAAGACAACGCTGGCAAAAACCATTGCCGAAAATATCGACTCGATCTATCTCGATTTGGAAGCCCCAGAGGATTTGCTCAAGCTGAGTGACCCCGCCAGTTTTTTAAGCGCTCATGCCGATAAACTGGTTATCCTCGATGAAATACAGCGAAGCCCAGAATTGTTCCCCGTGTTACGCGGGCTGATCGATAAAAACCGGGGGCAGGGTCGTAGAGCTGGTCAGTTTTTGCTGCTTGGATCGGCATCAATGGATTTGATGCGTCAGTCCTCTGAAAGCCTCGCAGGTCGGATCAGTTATCTCGAGATGAGTGGCCTGAACCTGATTGAGGTAGGCGGCAATCTACAGGAAAGACAGGTCCTTTGGTTGCGGGGCGGGTTTCCGGACAGCTACCTGGCTGGAGATGATGATCTGAGCATGGACTGGCTGGAAAATCTGGTCCGCACTTATCTTGAGCGCGATATTCCGCAAATGGGTTTCCGCGTCCCTGCAGCAAGGTTGCGCCGGCTGTGGACGATGTTGGCTCACTTGCAGGGTGAAACAATTAACTATTCCAGGCTGGCTTCGAATCTGGAAGTAGATGCCAAGACGGTAAGTCACTATATCGATATTTTGACGGACCTTTTGTTGGTCAGGCGCCTCGGGCCCTGGCATGCCAACGTCAAAAAACGCCTGGTCAAGTCACCCCGTTTTTACGTGCGCGACAGCGGTATCCTGCACCGCCTGCTGGGCATCAACAGTTACGATGCGTTGCTGTCCAATCCGGTTTTGGGCAAAAGTTGGGAAGGCTTTGCCGTTGAGAATATTCATTCCATCCTGCCGCATCGCGCAGAAACCTATTTTTACCGAACCGCTGCTGGCGCAGAGATTGATTTGGTTATCAAGATGCCCTCGTCTGAAATTTTGGCCGTAGAGATAAAGCATGGTGTCGCCCCGAAAATCGACAAGCATTACAGTCAGACTTGTCATGATGTTGGCGCAAACCATAAATACATTCTCTATGGGGGTGAGGATGAGTTTCCTGTGCGTCATGACGTGAAAATCATTTCTTTGTCAGGACTGATGGAACGACTTCATGCAGGCTAATTATTGATAATTTCTGAGCCTGGTATTTTTCATGGTATTACCGCTTGGCCGGAAAGTAAGCCATTGAATATAAGAGATAAAAAGGCTTATTGACAATCGAGTGGGAGTGAGCAGAATTTGTAAATTATTGAAATGTAATAATAAAATAAGCTCAGTTGATAATATAATCTGTATCATCAATGGTATTTTTCATGGTATTTTCGACTAGGAATCAGCGCCGGTCATAAATACCATGTTGGGATTTTTGGGGTGGTCATGGTATCGATGTGACCATTGCATTGACATTTTGATGCCATGCAGTGGTTCATGGTCGCTGAGAGGAGGGTATCCTCGATCCGGCCGGCCTGATATCCCGTCTTGCATTTGAAAGAAAAAAGTATACTATTTTCTTTCAAGAATATGGGCAAACACGCAGCCAGCACCGACAGCAAGATCCTCCGGCGGATTCAGTCCCGCAAGCGCGGCTGGGTCTTTACGCCCGACAGTTTCACTGATCTCGGTACCCGTCAGGCGGTCGATCTGGCACTGATGCGGCACCGGGACAGCGGCCTCATTCGCCAACTGGCCCGGGGGCTGTACGACTACCCGAAAACCGACCCTCAGCTTGGCGCGTTGCAGCCATCGACGGATGACATCGCCAAGGCCTTGGCAGGTCGTGATGCCACCCGTTTGCAACCCTCCGGGGCCTACGCGGCCAATCTTCTTGGGCTCTCTACGCAAGTACCCATGAAGGTCGTTTATTTAACGGATGGCCGCACGCGGACCGTGCAGATTGGTAAGCGCCAGATCATCCTCAAGCACACCACCCCCCGCAATATGGCCACTGCAGGAAAAAGCAGTGGCTTGGTGATTCAGGCCCTGCGCCACCTGGGCCGGAAAAATGTCGATCAGCAAATCATTGCACGGCTCGACCGGCGTCTCGATGACAATGCCCGCAGGCAACTGATGAAGGATATTCGATACGCCCCGGCCTGGATCGCCGATATCATTCGTACGCTGGTCGGCCAGGAAAAGACAGCATGAACGAATTTCTCGCGCTGTCGGAAGAACGTCGCCGGCTGGTCTGTACGCAGGCCGGCGCGCAACTGAACCTGTTTGAGATTGCCGTCGAAAAGGACTTCTGGGTTTGCTGGACCTTGCGCAAATTGTTCGAGCTACCCGAATGGGGCGAACACCTGACGTTCAAGGGTGGCACATCATTATCCAAGTGCTGGAATCTCATCGAACGCTTTTCCGAAGATATCGATATCGTCATCGACCGGGGTGCCCTGGGTTTTGTTGGAGACAATGCCCCGGAAAGAGCGCTCAGCAAGAAACAGACAAGCAAGCGCCTCAAGGCGCTGAGGGAAGCCTGCCAGCAAACTCTCAGCGAGAGGATTCACCCGGCACTCATTGACGTGATCTCATCGGATCTGCCCTCGACGCTCGAATGGACGCTTGAGTCGGATCCCGACGATCCTGATGGACAGACCTTGCTGTTGTTCTACCCGACGGCCTTCCCGGAGCAGGCCGTCTATCTTCGGCGTGCCGTAAAGATCGAAATGGGTGCCCGCTCGGACACGGACCCTGCCGAATCCGTCGAGAT
>JBHEPQ010000314.1:0-7249 GCA_046260215.1 Chromatocurvus sp. | reverse complement strand
CCTATATTGTGTGTCTGTTTGTTCTGGCAGTGCCCGTACTGATTGCCGAGGTTGCGATGGGTAGCCACGGCAGCGGCTCTACGCTCATGGCTTTTTATCGGGCCGCCGAGCGTTCCCGGCTCGGGCGTGCCTGGTCGTTCTGGGGCGTGCTGGCCTGTATCACGGGCATTCTCATCCTCGGATACTACATTGTCATCGCTGGCTGGGGTCTTCACTATGCCTGGGCCATGCATAAGGAAGCCTTTGCCGGCGTCGGTGCCGGCTATGTGGCAGAGCACTTCGACGGGCTCCTGCACAATCTGCCCGCCATGCTCGCCTGGCAGAGTGGGTTTCTGATTCTCGCACTGCTTATTGTCGGTAGCGGCGTGCGTCGGGGTCTGGGCTTTTTTGTCTGGCTCCTGGTGCCCACGATGCTGGTGCTACTCTGGCTGCTGATCGATTTTGCGCTCGCCCATGGCGATGTTGCTGCAGCCGGTGACTTCCTGTTCTCGGTGCAGTGGCTGGACTTCACATCGCAATCGGTGCTCGTTGCCCTCGGGCACGCGTTTTACACGCTTTCCGTCGGGGTGGGCATAGGTGTCGCCTTCGGCGCCTACGCGCCACGACATGTGCCGGTTGGACGCTCTGTCCTCGCTGTTGCAGTTTTTGATACGGCGGTCGCCATGGCCGCCGGTGTGGCAATATTTCCGGTGGTTTTTGCCAAGCATATGGAGCCGACGCTGGGCCCGGGCTTGCTCTTCCTCAGCGTTCCCTACGCGTTTGGCAACCTGGATCAGGGCGACATTTACGGCAGCCTGTTCTTCCTGCTGACTGCGCTGGCGGCGCTCGGCTCTGCCGTGGCACTGCTGGAGCCGGGCGTGGGTTCCCTGGTGCAGCACACCCGGCTGTGCCGGGTCAGAGCGACGCTGCTGCTCGGTGCGCTGGTGTGGCTGTTGGGCGTTGCGGTAGCGGCGTCGCTGTCCGATGCGTCTGTCCTTGCCGGTTTTTTTCCGCTGCTGGACCGCGTCACCGCCAGCTTCATGCTCCCCCTGGGAGCGCTGGCGGTCGCAGTGTTTGTCGGCTGGCGGCTGGATGAGGGCCTGCTGCGCGGTGAGATGTATCGGGAGTCGGAAGGCTTTTTTCGCGTGTGGTTGCTGCTGCTGCGGTTTGTTGCTCCTCTGGCCATACTTGTCGTATGGTTCTGGTCAATCACGCCTGATAAAACGTAATCCCGATTCCACATCCATCATGCCAAGTATCCAACGCAGCGCGCTTCTTCCGTTCACGGCTCAGCAAATCTATGAGCTGGTCAACGATGTGGAGTCGTACCCGAGCTTTATGGAGGGCTGCGTCGGAGCCCGGGTTCTCAGCCGCAGCGGCGACACAATGGAAGCCCGGCTGGATCTCGCCCGCGGCGGTATCGTGCAGAGCTTCACGACCCGGAATACCCTGATTGCCAACGAGGTGATCGAATTGCGGCTCAGCGAGGGGCCGTTCGAGCGCTTCGCCGGCCGGTGGCGGTTTCAGGCCCTGGGAGAGGCGGCCTGCAAAGTCAGCCTGGAGTTGGATTTCAAGATCCGCAGTGCACTTGTCGGGGTTGCCGCGGGTCGTCTGTTCGAGCGCGTTACCAATAACCAGGTCGAGGCGATAGCGCGCCGGGCAAGGCAGGTGTACAGCGCATGATGACGGCGACCGACCAGACGCCCGAGATGGAGACCGGCAAGGATGAGACGCTGGCAGTGGAGGTGGCGTACGCACTGCCCGGGCGGCAGCAAATCCTGCAGATAGAGGTCACCCCCGGAACTACCGCCCTGCAGGCGGTGCGGCAGTCGTCGATCGAGGAGGAGTTTCCCGGGTTGTCGGTGGATGAGACGTCCGCGCTGGGTATTTTCGGACAGGCCGTGCCGGTGTCACAGGTGGTGGAAAACGGCGACCGTGTGGAGATCTACCGTCCACTTCTGATCGATCCCAAGGAAGTTCGCCGTGCTCGAGCGGCGAAATCGAAGGCCGAGCGGGAATAGCAAGTGCCGGGCTGACGGACCTCAGGCAGAGGGCCCGACGGTTGAAGGCATAGCCCTGGCTGCAGCGCCGCCGGCCGGGCCGTCGGTACTGTTTTGCCCATTGTCGCGAGCCCAGCTCGTCTCGTAATCGCCTTCGACCGACTCCAGTCGGTCACCATCAAAGAAAACGGTGAACTCACGTTCACTAAGGACTTCATCGCCGCGCTTCAGTTTGTAGTGGTAGTCCCAACGGTCGCGGTTGAAGGTATCCTCGATCAGGGGTGTGCCAAGAATGAAGCGGACCTGGCGTCGGGTCATGCCCTGCTCAAGCTTGTCTACATCCTCCTGGGTAATGATATTGCCCTGCTCGACATTGATCTTGTAGACACCCGGGAAGCCGATTACGCCGCAGGCGGAGAGGGTTATCAGCAACAGGGATATCGTTAGCACACGCATAAGTCGGGAACTTCCAACCGGGAAAAAGAAGTGGCATTATACCTTTCCTAATCTGACCAGAGAAGCACCAGAATGTCCGCGGAAAATCAGGAGCTGCGCAACGCAGGTCTCAAAGTCACGCTGCCTCGGGTCAAGGTACTGCAACTGCTCGATGCCGCAGAGGGCAGCGCTCAGCACATGAGCGCTGAAGACGTCTACCGTGCGCTGCTGGAAGCCGGCGAGGATGTCGGCCTGGCAACCGTTTATCGCGTGTTGACCCAGTTCGAAACCGCCGGGCTGGTCACGCGCCACAACTTCGAGACGGGCCACAGCGTATTTGAGCTCGCCAAGGGCGATCATCATGACCACATGGTCTGCGTCGACAGCAACGAGGTGGTCGAGTTTCATGATGAATTGATCGAAGAGCGTCAGCGGCAGATTGCCGAAGATCATGGCTTCGACCTGGTTGATCATGCCCTGGTTCTGTACGTGCGCAGAAAAGTCAAGTAACTGCAGCCGGCATGAGGCGAGTGGCGGGCACGCTGCGCTGCCCGGCCTCATGCGCCGTCGAGCATTTCCCGCGCATGGGCCCGCGTCTGCGCCGTGACTTTCAGTCCGCCAAGCATGCGCGCCAGCTCATCGACCCGACCGTCGGTATCCAGCGTTGCCAGCGCGGTAGTGACCGACTTGCGATCGCCCGTCTTGCTCACCCGGAGCTGATGGTCTGCCTGGGCCGCGACCTGAGGGAGGTGCGTGACACACAGAACCTGAGCGCCGCTGGATAACTTGCGTAGCAGCCGACCCACGACCTCCGCGACCGCTCCGCCAATGCCCACGTCCACCTCATCGAAGACCATGCTGGGCACGCTGCCGCCATCTGCCGTGGCCACCTGAATCGCCAGGCTGATGCGGGAGAGCTCGCCGCCGGAGGCGATCCGGCCCAGCGGCTGCGGTGCCGTGCCGGGGTTGGTGCTGATCAGAAACTCGACGTCTTCGCTCCCGCCGGGATGCGGTTCGCTGTCCGGGCGCGACGTCAGGGCGATTTCGAAGACGCACTGACCCATGGACAGGGTCTCGAACAGCGCCGTGGCTTCGCGCTTGAGCCGCTTTGCGCCCTGCCTGCGCTGTCGCGTAAGAACCCTGGCCTGCTCGGCCCAGGCGGATTGCCGCTGTGCCAGCTGTTCCTCCAGCGCCGTTACGCTGGCGTCGCTGCTGGACAGCGCTTCAAGCTCTGACTGCAGTGAGGCCTGCAGCGCCGGAAGCTGCTGGGGTTTCACGCGATGCTTGCGCGCGATGGTGTAGATCTGGTCGAGGCGCTTCTCGATCTCCGCAAGGCGCTGCGGGTGTATGTCGATGCTGTCCAGATAGGCCTGCAGGTCGCTACGCGCCTCGCCGGACTGGATGGCGGCGGATTGCAGCATGCTGCGTGCGTTGTCGACACGGCTCCCGGTGTGCAGCTCTGTGAGGTACTGGGCGGCCTGCTGTGCGCTGTCTTCCAGCGTGTCGCATAGCTCCAGCGCCCGGCCCGCGGTCTCGAGGATTTCCTCGGCGCTGCCCAGCGTCTTCTGTTCGGCTTCGAGTGTCGTGAGTTCATCGACGCCGGGGTTGAGTTCGTCCAGCTCCGTGACCTGATAACTGAGAAGCTGGCGCCTTGACTCGGTTTCTTCGCTGGCGCCTCGCAGCGCCACCAGCTGTAGCTGTGTTTCGTTCCAGGCGCGCGCCAGTCCGGCAACGGTCGCTGCCAGATCGCTCGCCCCGGCAAAGGCATCGAGAAGGGCACGCTGCACGGGTTTCCGAAGCAGGGACTGGTGCGCGTGCTGGCTGTGGATGTCCACCAGGTGCTGCCCGAGCTCTGCGCACTGCTGCACGGTTGCAGGCCGTCCGTTGATCCAGGCGCGGGAGCGGTCCGCGCTGATAACGCGCCGCATAATGCACTCGTGGGATGCGCTGAGTTCCTGTGCCTCGAGCCAGGCCCGGGCGGCAGGCACATCGGCCGTATTGAAGCAGGCGGTAATATCCGCCCGGGCACAGCCCGGACGTATGCTGCGGGGCTCGGCGCGATCGCCGAGGCACAACCCAAGCGCGTCGAGCATGATGGACTTGCCGGCACCGGTCTCGCCGGTGATGGCCGTCATGCCGCCTGAGAGTTCGATCTGCAGACTCTCTACAATCGTGAAGTTGTTGATACTGAGGTGTGTAAGCATAGGAACCGGCTCCAATGACAGGCTGTTATACCTCAGTTGTTCGACGCATTAAACATCCGCGGCGAGCACGGACTGTTTGCCGGCCGCCCCGTCTGTGTTAAAAGAGAGCCGTTGAAGCAGCTGAGGTGATGTGTGCAGGAGACAATCTCTGATCGGGCCAGGACCCTGCTGAAGGTGCTGGTGGAGCGTCACATTCGCGATGGCCAGCCCGTCGGCTCGCGGACGTTGCAGGAAGAGGCCGGGCTTCCCGTTAGCGCAGCGACCATACGCAACGTGCTGTCAGATCTCGAGGAGCGGGGTTTTCTGCAGTCCCCGCACACCTCCTCGGGGCGAATTCCGACGGCTCTGGGGTATCGGCTGTTTGTCGACAACCTGCTGCAGATGCAGGCGCTGGATGAGGCCTCTGTTGCTGCGATGCGCCAGGAGCTCAATCCGGACAAAAATGCCACAGATCTGGTGCAATCCGCCTCGCATCTGCTATCCGCCATCACGTCTCAGGCGGGCATTGTCACCGTCCCCCGACAGGAGACACACCAGCTCCGTCAGGTGGAGTTTCTGCCCCTGTCCGACAACCGCGTTCTGGTCATTCTCGTTATCAACCAACGCGAGGTGCAGAACCGGATCATCCACACGCAACGCGCGTTTACCGAGGATGAACTGCGGGAGGCAGCGCGTCTGGTGAACCAGCGCTACGCCGGTCAGGCACTGGACACGGTCAAGAGCCGCATTCTCGACGAGATGCGTGAAGCGCGCAGTCGTATCGACGACTACCTCAGCGCGACGCTGGACCTCGCCAGTCAGGCGCTGCAGCAGGAGGAAACCGGCGAGGACTACATGCTGGCTGGCGGGACGCGTCTGCTCGACAGGGCCACGCCGGAGGATATGGAGAAGCTTCGGGAGCTGTTTGACACCTTCGAGCGCAAGAAGGATCTGCTGCACCTGCTGGAGCGCTGTACCCGCGCGGACGGTGTGCAGATATTCATCGGTGACGAGGCGGGTTACGAGGTATTCGGCGACTTCAGCGTTATCACTGCGCCCTACGGCGACGGACGCCGCCCCCTCGGTGTTCTCGGTGTCATCGGCCCGACGCGCATGGCCTACGAGCGCGTTATTCCCATCGTCGACGTGACGTCGCGAATGCTCAGTTCCGCGCTGTCGCAGCCCTAGTGGCCCACTGACGTCCGGGGGTGTGGCGCTGCCCCTTGAAAAGGTCCGTGACGCCCCCATTTCGCAGCATATAAGCGGCGAGCGCGTTAGCTTGCACTTTTTTACAAAAGCGCGGCAGCGTTTCTGGCAATCCACCGATCAATGAGCATAGACGGAGAAACCTCGTGGCCGAAAAAGACCAGGAAGCAGACAGAACAGGCGAGCATCCGGAGGCGACGGAAGCGCAGGCTGAAGCGACGGCATCGAGCAGGGCGGCTGCTGGCGAGACAGACGCGGCAGCGACGTCGCATGGCGTCAATGAGGCGGCGGAGGCGTTGCATGAGAGCACTGATGAGCCGTCCGCGGATCAGGAAGTGGCTCGACTGCAGGAGGAGGTGGCGCAGGCTAAAGACAGCGCAATGCGGGCCCAGGCCGAAGCTCAGAATTCAAAGCGCCGTGCAGAACAAGAGGTCGAGAAAGCGCGTAAGTATGCGCTGGAGCGTTTTGTGGGAGAGCTTCTGCCGGTTGTGGATAACCTTGAGCGGGCACTGGAGTCGGCAAGTGGTGACGAAGAAGTAGTCAAGCCGATCGCCGAGGGGGTGGAGCTGACGCTGAAGAGTTTCCAGAATGCGTTGCACAAGTACAACGTCGAAGAAGTGGATCCCCAGGGCGAGCCGTTCGACCCGCAGCTTCACCAGGCCATGAGTCAGGTTGAAAACCCCGATGTGGAACCGAATACGGTCATTGCCGTCATGCAGAAGGGCTACACCCTGAACGGCCGGCTGGTGCGGCCGGCGATGGTTATGGTGAGCAAGCAGGCGGAAGGTGGCGGGAGGCTGGATGAGCGGGCGTAAAACATCCGTCTGGCCCACCGGAGCAGCGTAAAAAAGCCCGTAATGCCCTTGAATTGATCGCAAACGGGCCAATATATGCAGACAGTGAATGCAAAGACAGGTCGCTGAAGGTGGCCGTTTGAGGAGATGAAAAATGAGTAAGATTATTGGTATTGACCTCGGTACGACCAACTCCTGTGTGGCCGTGCTTGATGGAGACAAGCCTCGCGTTATTGAAAATTCAGAAGGTGATCGCACGACCCCGTCTATCGTCGCCTACGCCCAGGATGGTGAAATCCTGGTGGGGCAGAGCGCGAAGCGGCAGGCAGTGACCAATCCGCAGGATACGCTGTATGCGGTAAAGCGCCTTATCGGCCGTAAATTCAAGGACGATGTCGTACAGAAAGACATCAAGATGGTGCCGTACAAGATCATTGCGGCAGATAACGGCGATGCCTGGGTTGAAGCCAAGGGCGAGAAAATGGCACCGCCGCAGGTGTCGGCGGAAGTGCTGCGCAAAATGAAGCGCACCGCAGAGGAGTTTCTGGGTGAAACGGTAAGCGAGGCGGTTATCACCGTACCGGCTTATTTCAACGATTCCCAGCGGCAGGCAACCAAGGACGCAGGCAAGATCGCCGGTCTTGAGGTCAAG
>JBHEPQ010000311.1:0-7444 GCA_046260215.1 Chromatocurvus sp. | reverse complement strand
TTTCCCCGCCCCGCCGGGCCGTTACCCAGGATCGGGCTTAAAGGATCGGTGGAGTTGCGCACTGACGAACGCTTGGCCCATGACACCCAGTAAAGGCGCTCGGAGACATTGTGCGTGGTCTTGAGGTCGCCAATGCCGGCCATATGGCATGTAGAGCAGACGGGCCCCCGGTAGTCGCCGACCTCCCAGGCTCCCGGTGCGGCATCCCAGTTCCATTCGCCCAACTCGCGGGTGTTGTAAATGTGGCCGTGCTTCGAGGCCTCGAAAATCTCGATGTTGGGATGGTCCGGTCCCAGGTGGCACTCTGCGCAGGCGAAAGGCTTGCGCGCTTCTGCGATTGAGAATCTGTGCCTGGAATGACAGGCGGTGCAGTTGCCGGTACTGCCGTCGGGATAGACGTTGCCCATGCCGGCGTTGGGCCAGGTCTCGGGTGTGGGGCGGCCATCTTCATCCAGCTTGATCTCGGTGCCATGGCACTGCATGCAGCCCGTCTCGCTGGGCGCACCGGACAACTCGGGATGCTGGCGTCCCTCATGGACCTCTGTCAGCGCGTGCAGATTGTCTTTCGGCACGGTCTGGTGGTAGGAGCGGAAGTGGCCGCTCTCGGTAAACTGCTGGTGTTCTACCGCGTGGCAGCGCGCACAGGTGCTTGGCGGAACCAGGGCGGAAATGTGCACACCCCTGTCGAGTTGCGAGGCGTCGAAGCCGGACATGTCGAAGACGTCTTCATGCTGGATCGCCATTTCAGACTCGGCCGGTACAGCGTGGCAGTCGATGCACGACACGCCGACGTGACCGTGCCTACTCTGGCGCCAGTCGTTGACGCTGTTGGGACTGACCCTGGCATGGCAGGTAACACAGTTCTTCGCGGTTTCGGTCATACCGCGATGGATCGCCAGTGTCTTGATCTGCGCCATGTCACCGGGGCCCTCGTCCTGAGCCGAGGAAACGGCAGCGACAACTGTCAGAACGGCGAAAATGGCCAGCTTACGAATCGTTGTCATGGCAATAACACTCCTCATTACTCCTTGAAATATTGCTCGAGGTGCGCAGTGAGATTTTCATGTCCGACATGCTCGTGGCAGGTCACGCACTGCTTGCTTGTGCTGCCCTGAAAATACGGGCGGTGCGCAACGAAGATCCGTGGGTTGCGTTCGCTGGCGCGTTCCAGATCGCTATGGCACTGCAGGCATCCCGAGTCGAACACCAGGCGTTCCCTCTCTTCCCGCTTTACGTCCCAGTCGATCTCGTCGATATCGTAGGTCAGTTGAGCCCACAAGCTGTGTGCACCGAACCGTGTCTTGGACCAAAGGTGGTTGATCGGGTTGTCGTGCGAGGTGTGGCAGTCGGTGCAGGCGGCCTGGATGCCCTCGTCGCCGGCGCCACCGTGAATATCTTCGCGGTAGGCCGCCACCATGGGGCGCATCGCATGGCAGGTGCTACAGAACGCTGCATCGCCAGTCTTGTGGACGACCACTTCAGTGACGGCCCATGAGCCGACAACAAAGATCGGTACGATGACGGCGGCGACCAGGACGTACTTGATTAATCCCATGGCGGGCGCTCCCGGCAAACTTCATTATTAGCCCGGCCTGTCGAATGCGCTTTTAGAAATCGCGCTTGTCTGGTGCAGCTCTGACCTGGTATTGCTGCTGATTTGATCGACGCGTTCCCTGCCATTTGACTGTTTAGAAGTTGAAGCTGCCGGCACCGAATATCCCGATCAGGCCCACGGCGATCAGGTATATTGCGACAATCTTGGCCAGCAGCCGCGGGAAAACAAAAATGAGAATGCCGGCGATCAGTGACACGATAGGCGTGAGTGCGAGGTTCAGGTCCATGATATTTTCCTTTTCCCGTTTTTAAGAGCTGGTGCGTCTATGATTCATACTACGCCTATTGTCGGTCCAACGTTAGTGCGCTTAGGCACACAGGTCGCCGCCGTTTTACAGACGGGTCGTTGGCCAGATCACTCCTGCGTATACACCACCCGACCTTCCTTGATTGTCTTTTTCACCACCAGCGTCTCCAGGTCCTCCGGAGGTATGTCCAGGGGATTCCCCGACAGAATCACGAAGTCCGCCAGCTTGCCCGGTTCGATGCTGCCTTTGTCGGCCTCCTCAAAATGCTGCCACGCGGGCCAAAGCGTCATGGCTTTCAGGGCGGTGGCGACGGGCACACGGTGTTCCGGCCCAAGGATGTCGCCGCTGCGTGAACGGCGGGTGACCGTCGCCGATAGCACGCGCATGGAGTCGGGCAGGGCTACCGGCGCATCGTGGTGGCTGCCGAACATCATTCCACGCTCCATCAGCCACCCGGTGGGTGAAATGTTGTCCGCACGCACGGGGCCGAGCACCGACTCCCGGTGCCAGTCGCCCCAGTAGAACGTGTGCATGGGGAACAGGGACGGGAAGATGCCCAGCTCGTCCAGTGCCGTCACCTGGTCCCTGCGCAGGGTCTGCCCGTGAATGAGTACCGGGCGATTACCGACGTCGGGATACTTTGCCTGCGCGGCGCGCACGGCCTCGATGTACTGGTCGATCGCGGCATCACCGTTGGCGTGACAAAGAATCTGCCAGCCGTTGGCGAAGGCCCTCTCCACGGATGCCATGGCGGTGGCGCTGTCAATGGCACCATAGCCGCGGTAGTCGGCCGCCTGGCCGTGGGGTGGATGGAAATAGGGTTCACTCAGGTAGGCGGTCTTGCCCTGGGGGGAGCCGTCGATGGTGAGCTTGACGCCGCCGACGCGGAAGCGCCTGTTGTAGGAGCTTGACGGTGATACTGCCTCGACCGCGAGCATATCCGGGTAGGCAACCAGATCGACATCCAGCGCGCCGCGGGCGGCCACACGGCGCATCGCGGCGAGAGCCGCCGGCATGGCCCTGCCTTCCTGGACGGTCGTGTAGCCGTAGGCGCTCGCCAATCGCGTCCCTTCGATCACCAGTCGTTCGTTCAGCGTATCATCGAATCGGGACAGCAGCTGCATGAGAGGGCCGAGAAATGCCATTTCCTCCAGCACGCCGTCGGGTTGCCGCGAGTCTGCCTCGCGCCGGACAATGCCCCCGTCGGGATTGTTGCTGTCTGCGTTTATTCCCAGCCTCTTCAGGCCTTTGCTATTGACGACGCCGAAGTGGCCGGACTGATGAATAATCATGACCGGGTGTGTACTGCTTACGGCATCCAGTTCCTGTCGTGTGGGGTGGCGCTGCTCGGCCAGCTGTGAGTCATCGTAGCCAAAACCGATGACCCAGCCGATACCGCGCAACACGGCTGGATGCTCGGCAATCCAGTGCGTAAGACGCGCCTGCAGTGCCGCGATGTCGGCGCCGGCACCGTCGGGGGGCGGCAAGAGATTGGCGGTGCTCGCCTGCAGGCCGATGAGATAGGCGTGGCCGTGGGAGTCCACGAAGCCGGGTAACAGGGCGCGTCCCTTTAGGTCTATGCGCCGGACATCCTCGCCGACGTTATCAAGAATAGCGTCTTCATCGCCCACCGCGAGGATGCGCCCGTCGCGGATCGCCACGGCTTCCGCCAGGGGTCGATCGTCGTCAATGGTGATGATCGTGCCGTTATAATAGAGGGTGTCTTTCGCCGATGTCGCGAGTGCGATGGTTACAGCTGTGAGGCCGATGATGAGTCCGATAGCGCGGCGACGCGGGTGAATCGATGTTGCGGGAATCATGATGGGGCGCCTCTCATGTTATTTGAGTAATAATGCCAGATCAGCAGCGGATGTCACGCGCAGGGGGCGTTCGCGCGGTCTTGATTGCCGACGTCAAAGCGCTGAGGTTGAAATCAGCGAAAACAACCGGATCAGTTGAACAGCAGTGGAGGTCTTCAGTGACACAGGGTCGTGAAGTCAACCTGCAGCCCGACTGGCTGCAGTTGCTGGAGGATGAATTCGAGCAGGACTACATGCGCGACCTGTCTTCCTTTCTGCGCCAGCGCCGGGGGCAGGGTGCCGTGCTATATCCGGCGCCGGCGGAGATATTCAATGCCTTCTGGTATACGCCGCCAGCGGATGTTGCGGTGGTGATCCTGGGGCAGGATCCCTACCACAACCCGGGGCAGGCCCATGGTCTATGTTTTTCGGTGCGTCCCGACGTCCCGGTGCCTCCATCGCTGCGCAATATCTACCAGGAACAGCGCGATGATATTGGCGCCGCCATTCCCCGTCACGGCTCGCTGGTGGCCTGGGCCCGCCGCGGGGTGCTGTTGCTCAATAGCGTGCTGACCGTGGAACAGGGCAGGGCAGGTGCACACCATGGGCGGGGATGGGAACGCTTTACGGACCGCGTGATAGAGCTTATCAACGCGCGGGAGCGTCCGGTGGTCTTCATGCTCTGGGGTAGTTATGC
Organism: Chromatocurvus sp.; assembly: GCA_046260215.1. GTDB lineage: Bacteria > Pseudomonadota > Gammaproteobacteria > Pseudomonadales > Halieaceae > Chromatocurvus. The sequence continues at coordinate 3,086 of JBHEPQ010000311.1, read as the reverse complement.
ACAGAAAAAAGGGGCGTCGATCGATACTGACCGCCACTGTGTGCTGCGCGCACCGCATCCGTCACCGCTGAGTGCCCACCGTGGTTTTTTTGGCTGTGGGCATTTCAGCGCCGGCAACGCCTTCCTGCGGGAACGTGGCATGAGCGACCTTGACTGGACGCTGCCCGATCACGACGAGGCGCGTCAGCTGGCGTCGCTGGATCCGCGCACGCTATAGGGCAGGGGCACCGGCTGTAACAGCGGATCATCGCCAGCTGAATCAGCCGGCAGCAGGGGCTGCTCGCTGTCGTCCACCGTGACCCGGGCGACCACCAGCGTCGCCTCGGCCTCCGCCCCGACGACGCGTAGCACACTGCCGACCCCACGGCGGTCGCCTGCCCGGGCAAGTTCCGCACCGGCTTTGAGCGTCGCGTCCGCGGGAATGGTATAGACCCCACAGCGGCGCTTGCTTTTACCCCTGTAATGCAGGCGCGCCACCACTTCCTGGCCGATGTAGCAGCCCTTGCGAAAGTTCAGCAGGCCGGCAAGGTCGTAATTGAGCACCTGGGGCAGGTGATTGCCGCTGATTTCGGCGGTGGTGCGAAGCAGACCGCGACGCAGTTCATTCTGCTGCCAGTGCGACTCGGGACATTCCTGCGCCTGCGCCGACAGCGCCACAAGCACCGCCTGCAACGCTTCGCTGCTCACGATCAGTTCGAACGCGTCACCGCCGTCGTCGGCCTGACAGACCATCAGGCCGTCGCTCCAGAAAGCGCGATTGCGTCCCTCCGGGGCCCCATTAAACGCCGTCCGTAACGCCACCGCGGCGTCGTTTCCCCAGACCCCGAGCAGCGTCCATTCTTCATCACGGTCACTGATGTCGGTGCGCGAGAACATGGCATATTTTTTCAGGGTCTCGCGCGTGATGTCGCGCACATCCCGCCTGAGGCGCAGAGCGTAGTGATTCTCGCCTAGCTGCAGCACGCGGCAGTCGGTCAGTACCCTGCCCTGGGCGGTGCATAGGGCGCCAAGCGAAGTCTGTGCCTCATTGACCTCCAGGCAGTCGCAGGTGAGCTGGCCCTGGAAGAAAGTGGGCACCTGCTCGCCCGTGAAGTGCAAAAGGCTGTCTTCGACGATTTTGGAATAATAAGCGTCCATTGAATCAGGTCCTGTCGCTGGCGGTCTGCAGCTGCGACGGTCGACGCAGCTTTGCGGCTATAATGGCCGCTTTTGCTCTGGTGCAGGGGGCACTTTACGTCGATGCTACGTGAAAATGAACACCGTCGGATGCGCTGGGCAAGCCGGCGCGGCATGCTCGAGCTCGATCTGGTGCTGGCGCCCTTTGTGGACAGGGTTTTCCCGGAACTCTCGCCGCATGATCAGGAGTGCTACCGGCGACTGATGGAGTGCCAGGACCAGCAGCTCTTCGGCTGGTTTCTCGGGCGCGATAAGCCGGAGGATCCGGAGCTTGAGCGTATCGTCAGACACATACTCGCCTGCAACGCGACTGGCTATCCCGCTGACTGATACATCGGTGGCGCGCCGGCTGCAGATTGCTATTGTCCTCGCGCTACTGATTCAGATTGTCGTATTGTTGCCGGCAGCGCCGCTGGCGGCGGCGGTGAGCGGGTTAATGCTCTTGATCACCCTGGGCAGTCTGCAGCGCACAGAACAGGCGACCGGCGTTCTTTACCTGACCGAGGAGGGATGGTGCCTGGTTGATACGCAGGGAATTTCCTGGCATGCGCAAACGCAGGCTATCTCCATGGTTACTGTTGCCTGCGTTGTACTTCTGCACCGTGGGTGTCGAACCCGTTGGGTAGTACTGACCCGGGGCAGCTGCGGCACCGGTCCCTGGCGCGCGCTACGCCGAGCGGTGACTCTTCACGCGGGGTCCACCGGGGTCAAGGACCGTATCCGCGCCCGTCTCCCCGGATTCGGGGTAGTCCAGCGTGAAGTGAAGTCCCCGACTCTCCCGGCGCTCCAGCGCGCTGAGAATCATCAGTTCAGAGACCATTGACAGATTGCGCAGCTCGAGCAGGTCATTGCTTACCTTGTAGTTCGAATAGTACTCCGCGATTTCAGACTGTAGCAGCTGTGCACGATGCAGGGCGCGTTGCAGGCGCTTGGTGCTGCGAACGATGCCGACATAGTCCCACATGAAGCGGCGCAGCTCGTCCCAGTTATGAGAGATCACAACGTCTTCATCGGAGTCGGTGACCTGGCTCTCATCCCACGCGGGTATTTCCGGCGCTGGTGGAGAGAGGGGGCCGCCGGTGGCAATGTCCTCGGCAGCGGCGCGGGCGAAGACAATGCACTCCAGCAGTGAGTTGCTGGCCATCCGGTTGGCCCCGTGCAGACCGGTAAATGAACATTCGCCAATCGCGTACAGGCCCGGGACATCGGTGCGGGCGCGAGTGTCCACCAGAATGCCGCCACAGGTATAGTGCGCCGCCGGCACGACCGGGATTGGCTCGCGCGCGATATCGATGCCGAATTGTGCGCAACGGGCCATGATGGTTGGGAAGTGCCCACGCAGGAAATCCTCACCCTGGTGCGATATGTCGAGGTAAACGCAATCGACCCCAAGGCGCTTCATTTCGTGGTCGATGGCGCGTGCAACGATGTCCCGTGGTGCGAGTTCCGCGCGTTCATCGAAGCGCTGCATGAAGCGTTCGCCGTCGGGAAGGCGCAGAACAGCGCCCTCTCCGCGCAGTGCCTCGGAAATCAGGAACGACTTGGCTCTGGGATGGTAAAGGCAGGTGGGATGGAACTGGTTGAATTCGAGGTTGCCCACCCGGCAGCCCGCTCTCCAGCCTATGGCAATGCCGTCGCCGCTCGCGCCATCCGGATTACTGGTATAAAGATAGGCTTTGCTGGCGCCGCCGGTCGCCAGGATCACGGCGGGCGCCTGGAAAAGATCGACATGGTCGCTGCGCTGATTGAGAGCATACACGCCGTGACAATGGCCGTTGCGTACCACGAGGTCGACAGCGACGCGGTGGGTGAACACCTCGACGTTGTCCGCAGCAAGCACTTCGCGCCCCAGCACATCGCCGATGGCGCGGCCAGTCTGGTCCGTTGAATGAATGATGCGGCGCTGACTG
>JBHEPQ010000328.1:0-3910 GCA_046260215.1 Chromatocurvus sp. | reverse complement strand
AATTCGAAATCATTTATTCATCTGCATGAATCGATGAGTCACTTGTTGTGTCTGAATAGTTATCAGCAACTATCCCAACAAGTGCCCACACATCTGTCTTCATCTGACTGTTAACAAACACCTGACCGCCAGGGGCAGGTTGTCCGGTGGGCTGTGCCCTTACCGAGGAGGCGCATTATACTCAGACTGACTTGGCCCGCAAGGGCCTACCTGAAAAAAGGGCTACTTTTTTTCCGCGCCTTTGCCAGGCCGGCCCCGTCGCATCAGAAGCACCGGGCCCGAGATCGCATAGCCCAGAAATCCGATAAGGAAAACACTCGGCGGATCTACCGTAACCAGTCCGAAAACCAGCACTACGATCAGGATCATCACAAACGGGACCCGACCGTGCAAATCAACCATCTTGAAGCTGTAGTAGGGAATGTTGGCGACCATGAGCAAGCCGACCAGCGCCGTCAGTACAGCCACGAGCACAGCGATTTCCTCGGGCAGGGCTGCGCCCACCCAGCCCAGATCGTGACAGACCCACACGGCGCTGGCGATAATGCAGGCCGCGGCAGGACTGGCGAGCCCCGTAAAGTAGTTGCCGTCCGCCGTATCGACCTGGGTGTTGAAGCGGGCCAGGCGCAAGGCCGCGCAGGCGACGTAGATAAACGCAGCACTCCAGCCAAACTTGCCGAGATCACCCAGCGCCCAGCTGAACATGACCAGCGCCGGCGCCACGCCGAAGGACACCATGTCCGACAGGCTGTCATACTCCGCGCCAAACTTGCTCGCCGTGTTGGTCAGTCGCGCGATGCGTCCGTCGAGACCATCGAATACCAGTGCGAAGAAAATCGCGATGGGCGCGCTTTCAAAGTCCCCGCGCATCGCCGCCACCACCGCATAGAAACCGCAGAAAAGTGCCCCCGTGGTAAACAGGTTAGGCAGCAGGTAGACGCCGCGTCGCTTGACCGTGCGCCCCCCTTCCGACACCTCCTCTTCGTGATCGTCCACCAGCATGTCAAAACTGGCGACAACGCGAACGGCATCCCTGGCGTCTGACTCAGCATACAGCGGCTCTGTAGACACAGACTCTATTGACTCCTCGGGCGATGGCTCATTTTCGCTGGGGCGGCGTTCGCCTTCGTCGTCGCGATCACTCATGGGGACGGTTTCCGTTGAAATTCTCCGCCCATCATATCAAACAGGCAATCCATACGTCCGCGCTGCAACCTGCCACAGGGAATGCACAAGCGGACTCTTCAACCGCCGCTGCTGGACACACAGGCCGATTGGCAGATCAGGGAGCGGCTGATCCAGGGCCAGTAATTCAACGCCGTGCTCAAAACCACTGGCACGCACCACCACCTCAGGAGCGAAGCCGACACCCAGCCCCAGGGCCACCATGGCAACGATCGCCTCGTGCCCGGCCACCTGCGCATACAGCAGCGGGCGCCGAACACCGACAGAGGCGAACCAGGCATCAATCATATCCCGCGTTACACCCCGCTCGGGGACGATAAAAGGCACCTCGGCCCACGCAATGCCGCTGGCCCCGGCATCATCCAGGTGCATGCTGCGTCGGGTTGCGCAGTCCGTCGCCGGAATGCACAGGCACATCGCCGAGTCGGTCAACGTGAGAAACGACAACCGGGACGGCAGGCTTTCAGGCCGACCTGTGACCGCGATATCGTCACGACCCTCAAGCACACGACCCACACCATCCGCCTGGTCCCCGGTGTGCAGCATGATGTCCACGCCCGGGTGGGCAGAACGAAAACTCTCCAGCACCGGCGACAGGACACTGAAGCTGGCCGTCACCGAACAGAACAGACTGACCTCGCCCACCAGCTCCCTGTCGTTGGCCAGGTGGCGCTGTATCCGCTCCCAGTCGCCGACCGCCTGTTCTGCGTAAACTTTCAGGGTCAGGCCTGCCCCCGTCAGACGCATACTGCGCCGATCGCGCTCGAGCAGGGACTGCCCCAGCGATTCCTCCAGCCGCTGCACGCAGCGACTCACTGCCGAAACACTCATGTGCTGCAGTTCCGCAGTTCGACTGAAGTTAAGCGTGGCGCACACGGAAAGGAAAATGGAAAGCGAGCGGGTATCCATGAATAGTTTTGCGAATTACTCAACAGAGACTTGATAATATCGCGTTTTACGCAAACGTAAACCTACTCTATGCTGACGCCTCAGCTCAAAAAAGGATCGTCACCATGAGCCAGAATTACTTCAACACCCTGCCACTCCGGCTGCAGCTGCAACAGCTCGGCAAATGCCGTTTCATGCACCAGGCGGAATTTGCCGACGGCGTGGCACGCCTGCGTGGAAAAAAACTGGTGATCGTGGGCTGTGGCGCCCAGGGCCTCAACCAGGGACTGAACCTGCGGGACAGCGGTCTCGATGTGGGCTATACGCTGCGGGCGTCGGCAATAGAGGAGCAACGCCAATCGTGGAAAAATGCGACCGGCAACGGCTTTACGGTGGGCACCTACGCAGACATGGTTCCCGAGGCGGACCTGGTACTGAACCTGACCCCCGACAAGCAGCATAGCGCCGTCGTCAGCGAGATCATGCCGCTGATGAAGCACGGCGCCTGCCTGGCCTATTCCCATGGCTTCAATATTGTCGAGGAAGGCATGCAGATCCGCGATGACATCACAGTCATTATGGTAGCGCCTAAATGCCCCGGCACCGAGGTTCGCGAGGAGTACAAGCGCGGTTTCGGCGTGCCTACGCTGATTGCCGTACACCGTGAAAACGATCCGAACGGGGAAGGCCTGGAGATTGCCAAGGCCTACGCCGCAGGCACCGGCGGGCATCGCGCTGGCGTGCTGGAATCCTCCTTTATCGCCGAGGTGAAGTCCGACCTCATGGGAGAGCAGACCATTCTGTGTGGCATGCTGCAGACCGGCTCTCTCCTGTGCTTTGACAAAATGGTCGACAAAGGTATTGACGAGGGCTACGCATCGCGCCTGATTCAGTACGGCTGGGAGACCGTCACCGAGGGCCTCAAGCACGGGGGCATCACCAACATGATGGACCGGCTGAACAACCCGGCCAAGATTCGCGCATTCCACCTCGCGGAAGAGCTGAAAACGATCATGCGCCCCCTCTACGAGAAGCACCAGGACGACATCATGACCGGCCACTTCTCCCGAACCATGATGGAAGACTGGGCCAACGATGACGCCAACCTGCTGAAGTGGCGCGCCGCAACCGCGGAGACCACATTCGAGAAGTCAGCAAATACAGACCGGGAGATTCCGGAGCAGGAGTTTTACGACCACGGCATCCTCATGGTCGCCATGGTCAAGGCGGGTGTTGAACTGGCCTTTGAGGTAATGGTCTCCGCCGGCATCATCGCAGAATCCGCTTACTACGAGTCACTCCACGAAACACCACTGATCGCCAACACCATCGCGCGCAAAAAGCTGTATGAAATGAATGTGGTCATATCGGATACGGCAGAATACGGCTGTTACCTGTTCGACCACGCCTGTCGTCCACTGCTGGCAGATTTCATGCAGGACATCGAGTCAGACGTTATCGGTTCCGGCATCGGCAGCGACAACACGGTGGACAACCGCGAACTGATTGAGGTAAATGCGGCGATCCGCTCGCATCCGGTCGAGGTTGTGGGCACGACGCTGCGGGGGTACATGACGGCGATGAAGCGCATCGAACGCTAAGTGGGACAAGCTGCGTTTACACCCCAGGCTGATACATCAACTGGCCGGGGATCCGGCGAAGGTGCCCGGTGGTGGTACATCAACTGACCGGGGATCCGACAGCAGTCGCCGGTGGCGATACATCGGCCGGTCAAGCCTCGGCGGACACGCTACGAGGGCATCCTGCCCGCTCGGCGCCGGCCATCCATGGCCGGCGACGGTCCGCCGACGCTTGACCGACCGACGTATCTTCGCAT
>JBHEPQ010000291.1:0-8051 GCA_046260215.1 Chromatocurvus sp. | reverse complement strand
CATGGCGCGCAGCCCACGGCTCAGACTTGCCACACGCTCATGGCCCGCGTCCCGCAGTATCGATACCGCCAGCGATGAACGCCGGCCGGAACGGCAGAGGGCCACCACCGGCCTGTCCGATGGCACTTCGCCCAGTCTGTCGCGCAATTCGGCCAGCGGTATGTGCACATCAACCAGCGTTGCGGCCACCGGGCAATCGCGGACCTCCTCGGGCAGGCGCACATCCAGCACGGTAACCCGGTCCAGATTCTGCTCTAGCCACTCCTCGTCGATCTCCGGGACACCCGAGTAAGTGAGATGGATATCACCCCAGCGGGGCCGCTCCGGCAGCTCACCATCCTCGGGGGCGCCGCTGCGCAGATTAGCCGGCACGGCCTCGTCAATCAGCTTGGGATGAGGCAGTCTCATCGCGTGCATGTATTCCACAAAATCGGTCTCATTGGCGCCGGCACCGACCCGCGCGTTAAAGCGTTTCTCCTCGCCAATGGAGCTGACAGTGCGGCCCTGGTAATCATGGGCGGGGAATACCATGCAGCTGTCCGGCAGGCTGAACAGACGCTGCGTGATGGAGCTGTAGAGGCGCTGCGCGCTTCCCTGCTGAAAATCGCTGCGACCACAGCCGCGAATCATCAAGGTATCGCCGGTGAACACCCGGCTTTCATCAGCGGTGACAAAACTCATGCAGCCATCGGTATGGCCCGGCGTGGCGATACAGCGCAGCTCCACACCGCTCACGCCGCAGCTCTGACCATCGTCCAGCGCAAAGGTAACATGCTCAGCACCGATCGCCCGTGCAGAGGCGATATCACAGCCGGTTTCCACGTGCAGCCGCCAGGCGCCGGTTACATGGTCAGCATGCGCATGGGTATCGATGACCAGTCGCAGCCTGAGGTCCAGTTCCTCCACCAGGGCCAGGTCGCGCTGTGTCTGCGCAAATACCGGATCGATCAGGAGGGCTTCCCGCGCCTCCTCGTCGGCGAGCAGGTAGGTATAGGTTGACGATGTGCTGTCGAACAGCTGTCGGAAAATCATTCGTATCCTCTCGGTCCATGGATGTGGCAATCAGTTGCCCAAGGTAGCTACTTGCTGGCAACGCGACTAATCTGGACGCATCATAAGCATTGATCAATCACATTGCATTGGAGCATTATCCATGAAAACAGTTCACGATCTGGTGGCAGAAGCCAAAGCGCAGGTTCCCGAAATACCGCTGGAGCGATGCGACGATGCGGTACGCGCGGCAGATCTGCTTATTGACGTGCGAGAGCCCGAGGAATTCCACAGCGGGCAACTGTCCGGGGCACTGAATATCCCCCGAGGCCTGTTGGAGTTCAAACTGACCAATGATCCGGATCTCGATTAGTCAGACCGCAGGGCTAGTCGGCCCGCAAGCCCAGCTGGCTCTGCCGCGCCACGCGCCGCTCCACAGCCTGTACGACCACCTCGTTGCTGGCATTCAGCAGTGTGAAGTGCGTTTTCGCGCGGGTCACCGCAGTGTACACCAGTTCCCGGGTCAACACCGGCGACAGCGACTCCGGCATTACCAATGCAGTATGCACAAACTCTGAGCCCTGGGACTTGTGCACGGTCATGGCAAACACCGTCTCGATGCGCTGCAGTCGGCTGGGCAGCACCCAGCGGACGCCACCGTCGCCCGATGAAAATGCAACCCGGAGCGTCAGACCGCGCCCGGGCGCCCCGAATGCCACGGGTGCCTGCAGCGCAATGCCGACATCGCCGTTCATCAGCCCCAGGCCATAGTCGTTGCCGGTAACCAGAACCGGACGGCCCTCGTACCAGTGACTGTCAAAGCCAGCCTTCGCTATGAGACCCGCCTGCTCAAGCGCCCGCTCAATCCGCTCGTTCAATGCCGCGACGCCGTAATTTCCGCTGCGCAGGGGTGTCAGCAGCTGAAAGCCGGCGTGCGCCTCAAGCACCGAGAGCGCCCAGCGGTCCCAGTCTTCGCGCACAGCGTGCATGGCCGGACGCGCAGAGGACCCTGAACCCCGGATAACGCCCAGGTAATCGCTGTAGCCGCCGCACCTGTCGGGCCACCCTCCCTCCAGGGCCAGGGCGGCAAGCCCTCGCAGGTCTGCTCCGCCCAGCGGCACACGCGTGACGTCGGGGAAGCGCTCGTCCGCGAGCACCGCCATTGCCTGCCCGCCGTCGCCTGCGTTTACCGCGCGCGCCAGTTCACCGATACCGCTGCGATCATCGAAGCGGAAAGAGTGGCGCAGCATCGCCACCGCCTGATCCAGAGGACGGCCGTCGCTGTCCTGCCGCCCGGGCTCGATAGCCCAGCCGGTGGCAGCCTGCAGCCAGTCGGCCAGCCCGGGCCAGTAGTGCGCCTGCTCCGCCCGGGCGCAGAGGCTGCCCAGCACCGCGCCCGCCTCAACGGAAGCCAGCTGATCTTTATCCCCGAGCAAAACCAGCCTTGCGTGCGGCGGCAGGGCCGCCAGCAGTGCTGACATCATCTCGATGTCGATCATCGAGGCCTCATCCACCACCACCATATCGAGAGGCAAGGGGTTGAAACGGTGGTATTTGAAGTGACGGGTATCCGGCCGCGCCCCCAGCAGGCGGTGCAGGGTGCTGACGGTGGACGGAATGGACTCACGCACCTGATCGGCCCCGGGCAGATCAAGGTCCGCCAGTTGGCCAATCTGGCCACTGATCGCTGCATTGAGGCGCGCCGCCGCCTTGCCCGTGGGCGCTGCGAGCCGGATACGCAGGGGCTCTTTGCCACGCTCGACGGCGAGCACCTGCAACAGGGCAAGCAGCCGGATGACTGTGGTGGTCTTGCCCGTGCCGGGACCGCCGGTGATGATGGTAAAGGCCGAGCGCGCACCCAGAGCGCAGGCCAGCTTCTGCCACCGCGCCAGTTCTGCCCACGCATCAGAGGGGGGGAAAAGCCGGTCGAGCACCGCGCGCAACGCCCCGGCGCAGACATCCCCGGAGCGCGCGAGACGCGCTGACAGCGCCTGCGAAACCTGCGATTCATGGCGCCAATAGCGGCGCAGGTAGAGCCGGTGATTGTCCAGCACCAGGGGCTCATTGCCCTCACCCTCGCCGACCGCCGTCCAGTCCCGAAGTCGCAGCTCCCAGGATTCGCCTATCCGGCTCAACAGTGTTTCGGGGAGTACCAGTGGCTCCTTTCCCGCCTGTGCTGCCGGATCGATGTTGACGGCAATCAGTTCCCGGGGCCGGCGCCGGGAGCGATCAAGATCGAGCAGCAAGTGTCCCTGTGCCGCCTGATGGCTGACCATGACTGCGGCCAGCAGACAGGCCGGGTCACCGTCGGGCGCGAGCGTGGACAGGCGATGCGCGAGGGCGGCATCGAGATCGCGAATCCAGCCCTGCTCCGCCCACGCAAACATCAGCGCAAGCAGTGCACCGGCGTCTTCCAGGATCAGTTCGGGACTCGTCCGCGGTTCATGCAGGACACTCATGGCGTCACCTCCCGTGCTGCAGCACCCGGCGCTGCGGCGCCGGCGAGGCAATTATCCAGTGCCTGGATAAACGACAGCTCTGGCTTGATCGTGACCACCCCCCGCGAGGGCGCATCGATGCCGCGCAGGAATACCAGCATGGCGCCGCCGACATCGCGCTCGTAGTCATAGGCATCTCCCAGCGTATGCCGCAGATGGCGATGCAGGGCCAGCAGGTAAATGGCCAGCTGCAGGTCGTAGCGTTTCTCGAGCAGCGCGTCCTGCATGGCCCCGGCGTGGTAGGCGCTGTCGTCGACACCCAGCCAGGTAGACTTCCAGTCGATCACGTAGAAGCGCCCCTCGTGCTCCGCCAGCAGATCGATAAAGCCTTTCATTAACCCGTTGAGGCGCCGCTCCCCGAGCGGGGGCCGCGGCGAACCGGGAAACAGGCTCGCCTCAAGCAGTCTGTCAACGGCCCCGGTGGCGGCATCGCAGGTGGCGAACCAGAAATCGGGCTCGGCACGGTAGCGCTGTAAATGGGCCAGTGTCGGTCCGCTGTCCCCTTTCTGCGCCAGCGGGGTGGTCAGCCACGCCTGAAGGCCCCGGTGCAGCGCGGGTACGTGAATACCCCAGCCGCGCCTGCGACAGCGCTCCGCCATCAGTGCCAGGAGGCCCTCGTCATCCAGCGCACGTTCAAAGCCGGCGTTTGCCAGGTCTTCGAGAACGCCATGCAGGAAAGTTCCGGGCTCCGGACCCCGTGGGAAGGCGTGCAGCGTATCGGGCGCCGGGTGCTGCGGTTCATCCTGCTGGCGCGGATCCGCCTCCGGGTCGCGCTCCTCGTCGCGCACTTCTGCGCCCGCGGTCTCCGGTGCATCGTCTGCCCCCAGATACTGCAGAGCCGAGTAGCTCGCGACCCACCAGGGTTTGAATGGGGCGTGCGTCGGTACCCGGGCAGCCTTGCCGGCGGGCGGCGTCGCGCTGCCGGCATGCCGTGTATCGGCGCTGTCGCCCGCATCCAGATGAATGTGAGCGCAGCGCTCGGCATGTGACTGCCAGCAGGCGCGCAGGCTTTGCAGGTCAGGGATTTTCTCGCCACCGGCCAGAAGATAGCCCAGCGCGGACTTGTGCAGGGTTGCGCTGGTGCCGGCGCCCACGGCCAGAGGCGCCAGCCCCACAAAGGTGGCGTGCCGGGCGCGGGTCAGCGCCACATACAGCAGGCGAACCTCCTCGGACAGACGCTCATCGTCCGCGCGCTGAAAGCCGTCCCGGGCCAGATCCTTTTTCGAAGCCAACTCCAGCACCGGTTGATGCTGCACGTGGTACAGCGGGCTGCCAGAGCGCGCCTCGACCTCCTTGTAGGTGCACAGAAAAGGCAGGGCGACCAGCGGATACTCCAGGCCCTTGGACTTGAAAATGGTGACCACCTGGATCAGGTCGGCATCGCTCTCAAGGCGCAGCACCTGCTCGTCGGCGCCAGGGTCGGCAATGTGCTCGTCAAGCAGGCGGATCAGGGCGTGCTCGCCATCCAGACTGTCGCTGGCCTGCTGGGCCCACTCGGCCAGATGCAGCAGGTTAGTCAGCACTCGCTCCCCCTCTCTGCGACCCAGCAATGCCTCGGGCACATGAAAATCATGCAGCAGCTGGCGCAGCGCCGGCAGCACACCGCGGCGCTGCCAGAGCTGACGGTAGTGCATGAAGTGCCCCTGGGTGGCCTCCCAGGCCAGCTCATCCTGCTGCAGCGCATCCAGCCAGCGCAGAGAGTGCCCCAGCGTGGCAGTGGCAAGCGCGACGCGCAGCATTGCAGGATCCTCGGGGCTGGCCATGGCCCGCAGCCAATGATGCAGATCGCGGGCCTCCGGGGTGGCGAATACGCTGTCCCGGTCGGACAGATAGACACTGGCCAGGCCACGGACGCTCAGAGCCTCGCGAATGGCCTTTGCCTCCTTGCGGTCGCGCACCAGCACGGCGATATCCCCGGCCTTCAGGGGCGTGAGGGTGTCGCCTTCAGCATCCAGAAAACCGGCGCGCTGCATGCCCGCCTGATTGAGCCAGTCGACGATGCGGTTGGCGCAGTGGCGGGCGGCGACGCGCAGGTAGGCCTTCTTGTTGAGACAGCCGCTGTCGCCGTCGCCGGCCAGCAGCCAGCCGGTCATAGCGGGGGCGGGCCCTGCGTCCAGCAGCAGCCGTTGCCTGCGCCCGTTGGCATCCACACTGTGAAACGGCAGCGGATTCTGATCCCGGTCATCAGGATCTGCAAAGCGAAACGCCGCCCGCGGATACGCGTCTTCCGCTGACGCGAACAGCTGGTTGACCGCATCCACCATCGCCTCGCTGGAGCGAAAATTCGTACCCAGCGTGTGATGGCAGCCGCGGGTGGCCTCCCGCGCCGCCAGATAGGTGTGGATGTCGCCGCCGCGGAAGCCGTAAATCGCCTGTTTGGGGTCGCCGATCAGGATCAGGGCCGTATCCTGCGTGGCCTGGCCGACGCTGTAGATACGCTGAAAAATGCGGTACTGCAGCGGATCGGTATCCTGGAATTCGTCGATCATGGCGACCGGAAACTGCGCGCGGATGCGCTGGGCCAGCACCTCGCCCGAGTTGCCATCCCTGCTGCCGTCGCTGCTACCGTCCCTGCTACCGTCGCTGCCGCCGTCGCTGTCAAAATCGAGCGCGCTGGCCAGCCCCCGGATCATGCCGTCAAAACCCATCTGTGCCCGGGACTCCAGCTGCGATGCCAGGCGCTGGCCCACCCAGCCCCGGGCATCGGCGAGGACGGCGGGCTGCAGCTCAAGCTGCGCCTGTGCGCCCGCCGCCTGTTGCTCATGCCAGGCCTGCAGCGCATCGAACAGCGCCAACGCCGGCAGCACGCCGTCCTTCTTGAGCCTGAGACGGTCCCGCGCCAGCTTCTGCACGAACGGGGCCTCTTCCAGCGAGCGCTGTCCGGCGCCCCAGTCCGCGAGCTCGTTCAACCAGTCCGCAAACGTATCGTCCTGACTGACTCCCTTGAAGGTCACGCCATGCATGACGCTGCGTAGCCGCCGCAGGGTTTCGTGCACCTCATCAGCCGTATGCCGGTACGCCTCCCGGGCGCCTGCCTCTGCAGCACACAGTGCATCGCGGCTGTCTGCCGCGCGCGCCAGAATACCGTCCAGGTCGGCGCCGGAGACGGGCTCGCCGCCGAACACCAGTGTTGCGTCCTCCCGCTGCAGCAGCCTGCGTAGCTGCGCATGCAGCCCCTGCGGCGAGCGAAACAGCGCTAGCATGACCGCCGCCTGTGACTCGCTGAGCGGGTAGACCCGGCTGCGCCAGTAATCGGTAACGGCTTCCAGCGTCGGCTGCGTGAGGTCCCTGACGACTTCCTGGCGGAACAACCTGCCGCTGTCGAAGGCATGCTCCTTGAGCATGCGCTGGGTCCAGCTGTGAATGGTCGAGATGGCTGCGTCATCCATCCACTCTGCCGCCATCTGCAGACTGTGCGCGCAGCGGGGCCAGGACTCCAGCGCAAAATCCGCGCGCAGCCCGGCCAGCAGCGGATCTTCCTCGACCAGTCCGTCGGTCGCGTCCACGGCGCGAAAGGCCTCTGTGGCCTGCACCAGGCGCTCGCGGATGCGATTACGCAGCTCCAGGCTGGCGGCCTCGGTGAAGGTGACCACAAGAATCTCCGGCGGCAGCAGCGGTCTGCTGAAGCCGTTCCCGCTCCGCGACAGCGCGTAATCAGGCTGCCCGTGACCCAGCACCAGGCGTACGTAAAGCAGCGCGATCGTAAACGTCTTGCCGGTACCGGCGCTGGCCTCGATCAGTTGAGTGCCCTGCAGCGGCAGATCCAGCGCGACGGCTCGTTCACGTGATGGCGTCATGATCCTTCCTCCTGCAACGCGCCTACCCAGGCGTACACATCCGCATACAGGTCGAGGCTGGCGGCGACAAAGCCCGGTGCTTCGACCAGCGTCTCGAGGGTCGGGTACTCGCGCAGCAGCAGCGGCGCGCGCTCGGACAGCCGCTCGTACGTCCTGTCCCAGGCCGGTCGCAAGCGGCTGTCAGCCAGCAGGCTATCGACCTGCCAGCCGCCCGGCGCGAGGTCGGGAAAACGCGCCAGCGCAGCGAAAACAAGGTCGGGATGCGTGGGCGTTGGCCGGTGCATTCCCTGAAGCCAGCTGCCCATCAGCCGGTCCAGACGTTCCTGCGCCTGCGCTTTTGGCATGCCGCGCAACAGCAGGGCGCCACCCGGGGAAACCAGGTGCGTGGCGGCGCCCGGATACAACAGCTGCAGGGCCAGGTGCGCCGGCCACTGCTTGAGAATCTGCGTCCAGTGCCTGTCCCGGCCGCGGTTGATGGAGCTGGTCATCAGCACGATGCGGGCTGTGCCGGCCCCGTCGTCCCGGTCCGGGGCGAGGTGCAGATCGCCCAGGGTATCTTCCAGCAACAGCCTGCGCTCTGCACCATCCCAGGCCAGGGTCGTTGCATGCCTGACAACGGGCGCCAGCGACAGGCGCTCGGGATAGTCCGCGAGGCGCTCGCGGTAACCTTCCAGCGTATCCGGCAGCGGCTGCAGCAGTGTCCCGCGGACCGTGGAGCCGACCGGGAACGGCGGGTAATCCCCCGCGCGCTGGCGCTGTTCCACCC